>CALIRN010000069.1 GCA_938042265.1 uncultured Eubacteriaceae bacterium | reverse complement strand
CAGATATCAACTAAAACTTCCGTTTGCAATAGAAACAATTATTCCTGAAGATGATTCGGTTAGGCTATTAAGTCAGTTTAAGGAGTATAGTACTTACTGTCAATTAATCCTTATAATTTTTAGCTCTTTCAAATTCATCACAAATCTGCTGACTTGGCTCCTTTGTTACAAGGGATACAATTATAATTGCAGCAGAGGAAACAATAAATGCAGGTAAAAGCTCGTAAATGGCAAATAAGCCGCCAAGCTGGCTTATACCAAGCTTCCATATAAATACCATTGCACCACCTGCAAGCATACCTGCGATTGCACCCTCTCTTGTTGTACGCTTCCAGAAAAGAGAAAATAACATTATAGGACCGAAGGTGGCGCCAAAGCCTGCCCAGGCAAAGGATACCAGTTTGAATATAACACTGTTCTGATTCCATGCAATAATAATACCTATTAATGAGATAAGCAGCAGTACGGTCCTTGAAACGTGCATAACCGTCTTATCGTCAGCCTCCTTTTTAATGATACCCTCAAAGATGTTTTTTGAAAATGCCGATGCTGCAATAAGCAGATAAGAATCGGAGGAGCTGATTGTTGCGGCAAGAATACCTGCCATAACCACACCTGCAAAAAGAGGATGGAGCATAGTCTGTGACATTACAACAAAAATGTTTTCGCTAAGACTCTGTGTGGCAAGCTCTTCGGAATAAGGGAACAGTTTTCTGCCTATTACACCAATAAATACAGCAGTTGCAAGAGATATTACACACCATATTGTTGCAATTCGTCTTGACTGCTTAAGCTCAGATACCTTTCTTATAGCCATGAAGCGCAGTAACACCTGTGGTACGCCGAAGTAACCAAGACCCCAGGCAAGCATTGACGCAATATTAAGTACACTGTAGGGCTTAGGCTCTCCAAACTGTGCAACACCGTTTACAACCTGCTGTAAGCCGTCAGCGTCAACTGTAGGGTTGGCAAGTGAGTTAAGTGACAGATACCCCGGTATATCCTTTGCGTTTTCAATAACGGCACTGACGCCGCCTGCATTAATAATGCCGAGCGTAACAATAAATATCAGCGCAAGGAACATTACAACGCCCTGCATAAAGTCCGACGCACTTTCTGCAAGGAAACCGCCAAGCACTGTATAAAATACTACGAATACCGCGCCTATAATCATCATAGCGTGATAGTCGGTGTCAAAAAGACCTGAGAACAGCTTACCGCAGGTTACAAAGCAGCTTGAAGCGTAGATTGTGAAAAATACAAGTATAAATACTGCGGATATTGCAAGTATAATCTTCTTTTCCTCATGAAATCTGTTGCTTAAAAAATCGGGTATGGTAATAGCGTCACCCGAAACGGCTGAATACTGCCTTAATCTTTTAGCCACAATAAGCCAGTTAATGTATGTACCCAGTGCAAGACCTATTGCCGTCCATGCCGCATCGGCAAGACCGCACCAGTAAGCCAGGCCGGGTAATCCCATAAGCAGCCAGCCACTCATATCAGAGGCCTCAGCGCTCATTGCCGCAACCCATGGACCGAGTGATCTGCCGCCAAGGAAATAGTTTTCGCTGTTTGTCTGTGCCTTTTTTGCAAAGTATAAGCCGATGCCGATAACTATAAGCATATAGCATACCATTGCAAGTAATACTTTTAAAGTATCGGGGTTCATTTTATCCCTCCTAGAATAATAATAGTTTTATCAGTATAGCATAAATTTGCAAATTATGCAAATATTTTGTAAATTTATTTGCATAGGACAGGGAAAAATCATTATGATTACAAGGGAATAAGGACTTTTGTGTCGAATAAACATAAAGAGGTGATTTTATGCCTATATTCAGACTTGATAAAAATATTATTTCATTTCCTCCCTGTGAAATGGCGGAGGAGGACGGATTGCTTGCAATAGGTGGAGATTTATGCCCTGAGCGGCTGCTGCTTGCCTATACAAAAGGTATCTTTCCCTGGTACAATGAGGGTCAGCCTGTTTTGTGGTGGTGTCCTAGGGAAAGATTTGTAATTATACCGGGTGAAATTAAAATTTCAAAATCAATGAAAAAGTTTATAAAAAAGACGGATTTGTCTGTTAAATTCAATACTGACTTTTCTTCAGTTATACATAACTGCCGTATTATGCGTGAGTTTAATGAGGGTACATGGATAACAGATGATATGGAGGAGGCATATAATAAGCTCCATGGTATGGACTTTGCCCAAAGCTGCGAGGTATGGCAGGGCGACAGGCTTGTAGGAGGTCTGTACGGCGTCAGCATAGGCAGATGCTTTTTTGGAGAGAGTATGTTTTCCAAGGTGGAAAATGCCTCAAAGCTGGCTCTTATTGCCCTGGCTCAAAGGCTTGAGGAGTTGAATTTTGAGTTTATAGACTGTCAGTTTCATACCGACCATCTGGAAAGTATGGGAGGTAAATTTATCTCTTACGGTGAATATTTGGATAAGATAAAGAGGGGGATAGTATAATGTCTTTTAGTGAAAATACAAGTCTGTGTGAAAAAACAGGCTTAAAGCGACCTCAAATGTATAAGGTGCTGTTTTATAATGATGATTTTACGCCTATGGACTTTGTTGTGGATGTGCTTGAGATTATATTTGGCAAAAGTCCTCAGGAGGCATATAATCTTATGATGAATGTACATAGAAGCGATTATGCGGTTGTAGGTATTTATACAAGGGATATTGCTTATACAAAGGCCTCGGCTGCAACGGATATGGCGAGAAAGGCAGGCTATCCACTTAAGGTGACGGCCGTTGCCTGTTAGGAGGTGATATTGTGGAGCTTAGTGAGCAGTTTAAGGAAGTAATTAATTCAGCCATTGATTTTGCTGATGACAGACGTGACAGATATGCTGCACCGGAGCATATTGTATATGCCCTTTCATATAACGATAATTTTATTGAAAGTTTTGAATATCTTGGCGGAAATGCTGAAAGGCTTCGTAAAAGCATAAATGATTTTTTGGATAGCAGCTGTGAGGAAATTGATGAGGATATAGAGGTGGAGATGTCCCATGACTTCAGGCTTGTGATAGATGATGCGGTGGGCAGAGCCTATTCAAGCAGCAGATCTGCGGCAGATATAAGTCACCTTTTAGCCGCAATAATGGCTCTGGAGGATAGCTTTGCTCTTTACTATCTTTGTGAGCAGGGCGTGGATACCATTTTTGGCTATCCCGGCGGTGCAGTGCTG
>CALIRN010000068.1 GCA_938042265.1 uncultured Eubacteriaceae bacterium | reverse complement strand
GTGTGTAACTTTGTGACATAATGAGTACCTCTTTTCGTTGTGAAATTTATTATATTTTATTAGCCACTGCTGTTACAACTTTAGTATAGCACTTCAAGCCTCATTCTTTTTATAGCCATAGGGGATAACTGTTGTTAGCGGCTTGCCCGACATACCTTTGTTTTGGAATACTGCCCGCACTTTCTTTGAGGTATTCTTAGCGTGCATTTCATTAAACCAGTCTTGTACTGGAAGAAAATCGCTTAATCCGTCTTTGGTGTCGATATTATCCATAATGGCAATATACCGAATACCCAGACGGACAAAATCTTCTTCTAATAACTGACCAACAACAAGACGGTTTCTGCCGAGCCTTGAATGGTCTTTGACAATAATTGTTTCGACCTTTCCTGCTTCGGCAAGCTCCATTAATTCTATAAAAGCAGGTCTTGTAAAACTAACGCCAGAATACCCGTCATCCACGAAAAACTGTGTGTTCTGAAATCCATTATCCTTTGCGTATTTACTAACAATAGATTTTTGGTTGGTAATGCTGTTGCTCTCCCCTTGTAGCATATCATCACGGCTAAGCCTGCAATAGAGAGCTGTGATTTTTTCTGACTGTCTGTTCAAATTAAACTCCTTTCCGACAGTCGGATATGATTTTGTAGTGATGCTATTCTACCATATCTACCGTCATGCTTCAACACTTTAAAGTGCAAATTCAAATTATCTTCATATTTCTTTATTCAATATCCGATGTATTTTGCTTACCATATCTTCTTTTTGCTTTTTGTCAAAATGGGTGCAGACAACATAATAGATTCCGTCAATTTCCCTTACGAAATTCAGTTCCTTTGGTTTGGATATTTGCTCAAAGAAAGCAAGGCGTTTCTCCATTGGAAACTCTTCAAGCATATCGTAAATATTATTGATTGCTTCTCGGATAGCCGTATCTTCGGTAAAATCTTCTTTTGTTGTTTCGTCTATATAACTATTCATCTGCAACAGTCCTCCCATAAAGAATAGAGTGAGAGAAAAATATCCCTCACCCTATAGCCTGTGGAAAAGCTGATTTTCCCCTCTATTTTCTAAATTCTTTCAGCTTTTTCCGAAGGTGGTCTAACCTTGCGTAAATCGCCCCTGTTGTCAAATGGACAATAGGAGCAATCTCTTTCGTGGAATAGCCCTGCATTTTCAGCAGGACGATTTGAAGGGTATGCTTGTCCACCGTGAGTAATGCCCGATACAGATTTTCGTTTTCAATCTCGTCCAATAAATTCGCAACTGTCTTGACATCTACAAATGGATCGACCTCCGCCATTCCCTCAAGGTATTCTCCGAAATCGCTTGTCCAACGGTAAAATCGTCTGTTGGAATTAAACTCTGCTCGGTCATAAGTACGGATTTCATCAATGGTGCTTTCGTCAACACCATGCTTCCTTAATATTTTTTCCTCGGCTTCTTTCCAGATTCGCCATTTGCGTTCTTCCCGTCCGTGGTTATATGACATTTTGATTTCCTCCAATCTGAATTTTGAAAATTATTAAAATCCAGATTGGCAGGCGGCGAACGGGAGCCAACGCCGCAAATCGGCTTTTTACAGCGTTCAGCAAAAAGCGACACAAAAAAATCCGAAAAGGCTGTCACACCTAAGCGGATATAAGATAAATCACTTCTATTATATAGAGATTTAACACCTACTTTTGGGGTATAAGAGTGCCACGCATACGCAAGGATTTTTTTACAGGTTATCCTTGTTTCTGCGTGATACTATGTAAATAGCTGCTGCTTCTGATAAGCAGCGGTGCAGTCGTTTTTGACCAACACATAAAAACACCCCTCCACACTCAAAACGGTGTCTGGAGAGGTGTATTTGTCATTTGTTCGGGCGTGACAATACAGCCCACCAAATCTCCGTTTTTTTTATTTGGTGGGCTTGTCCTACCTATGGGTATATAAAGAGCAGAGCCGACAAACTGTGATTGCTCACAAGTTCATCGGCTCTGCGTCTGTGCGTCCGGCTCCTTGATGACTTTTACTTGTAAATTCTTTGCTTCAATCAAACTTTCCTGTTTACATTTCGGGCAGTAAAGGGGGAAGTTTTTCAGTTCCGTATCTTGCCGTATCTGCAACCTCGTTTTGTTTCCGCAGACAGGACAGCGTATCCATTCTTTAGCCATAGCTATTACTTTAAATCATTTTTAAGCGTTGCAATCCATTCTTCGATTGCCTGTGCCAAAAGAAACTGTTGCTTTAAAACTGCCATGCCCGTAATAGGAATATCGGGAACATTTTCCTTTAGGGCAATATTTTCTTCCAAATAGGCTTTCAGCACATTCATATTGCTTTCTATATTATCTAAACATTCTTTTTGGTTCTCTTTGGACATACTTTCCAAATTAACGATAACAGCATTAAAATCCAAAAATATATTGATTGGTTTACAGGATATTTCAATCATCAGCTTTTCAAATTCTTCCTTGCCTGCATCTGTCAAAGAATATACTGCCTTTTCGGGCATTTTCCCGTCCTTTTCGGTACGGCTTGAAATAAGCCCCTTTTCTTCTAATTGAATAACTTTTTTGTAAATAGATGGAGTGCTGATTTTTACCCACTTTGAAATGTTGCGGTATTCTACCAGTTTCTGAATATCATATGCACTCAAAGATTCTTTTTTCAGCATTCCCAAAACAATTAAATCAATTGTTGCCATAAAAAATTCCTCCTTTTGCTCTTGACAAGTACTATAAATTATAGTAGAATAAGTCCTGCGACGCAATTACTATATTTTATAGTACTATAAAAGCGACTATTTGTCAAGTGAAAGGAATCAAAAAATGAACAGTCAAAGCAAAAAAATGGAGTTGCTCGGCAGAGCACCCATACCCAAAGCACTTTTAGCGATGGGCATTCCGACAATGATTGGTATGTTAGTAAACGCTTTCTATAATCTTGTGGATGCCTATTTTGTCGGTGGATTAGGAGAAAGCCAAATGGGGGCAATCTCTGTGGTCTATCCTCTCGGTCAGGTGGTTGTCGGTTTAGGTCTGTTGTTCGGCAACGGAGCTGCTTCCTATATTTCCAGATTATTAGGTCGTGGAGATAAAGAAAATGCAGATAAGGTTGCAAGCACCGCATTATACAGCAGCGTATCAGTCGGTGCAGTTATCATTATTATCTCGATGATATTCCTAAATCCTATCTTAAAGCTCCTAGGGGCAACCGATAGTATCCTGCCTTATGCAACAACATACGCAAGCATATACATTGTTTCCTGCATTTTCAATGTCTTTAATGTTACTATGAATAACATTGTAACAAGCGAGGGTGCAGCGAAAACAACCATGTGTGCCTTGCTGATGGGTGCAGTCCTTAATATCGCCTTAGACCCGCTGTTTATCTATGTATTTGACTTAGGAGTAGCAGGGGCAGCGATAGCAACGGCAATCTCGCAAGTGATTTCAACCTGTGTTTATCTTACCTATATCCTGTGGAAGAAAAGTGTATTTCATTTTCGGATTAAGGATTGCATCTATACAAAAGCAATTATGTCCGAGATTTTCAAAATCGGCATTCCAACATTGGTATTTCAAATATTAACAAGCCTTTCCATTTCCCTAGTCAACAACGCCGCAGGAGATTATGGCGATTCGGCTATTGCAGGCATTGGTGTTGTCACCCGCCTTATTTCTATGGGTAGTCTGTCTGTATTCGGATTTATCAAAGGCTTTCAGCCCATTGCAGGGTACAGCTACGGAGCGAAAAAATTTGACCGTCTGCGTGAAGCAATTAAAACCTCCATCCTTTGGTCTACGGTTTTTTGTGTGATTTTTGGTCTGGTGTTGACTCTTTTCCCTTCAGCTATTGTTTCTCAATTTACAAAGGGAGATGCCGAGATGATTCGCATTGGAGCAGCGTCTTTACGAGCAAACGGCATTACGATTATGCTCTTTGGATTTTATACCGTATATTCTTCTCTGTTTCTTGCATTGGGAAAGGGAAAAGAGGGATTTATCCTCGGAGCTTGCAGGCAGGGAATTTGTTTTATCCCAGTTATCTTACTTTTGCCTATGCTTTGGGGACTTAACGGTATCTTATATGCTCAACCGATTGCCGATGTGCTTTCGGCAATCATAACGGTATTTATGGCAATACCGCTTCATAGGAAACTGAATGAAATGCAGAAGCAGACTACCGCAATCAGTGCGGACAGTAACAACTAAATATCTTTCTCTAAAAACAGAGCCGATGAACTTGTGATAAACCTCACAAATCATCGGCTCTGCGTTCTTCCTTTTATAGGGTCTTAGGGCAAAAGCCCCTAACAAGCGAATTTGGATAACCAAATTCAGTGCTTGGTAAGACGTATCGGTCTATACACACGCAGAACATTAACAAAAAACTTGCCACAACTAAACATAGCATTTTTGTTATAAAAGACTAGTTCTGCTGTGTGAAAAATTATAATGTTGATGCAGAATTAATTATTATTGCTTCAGAAATATATCTCATTAAAGGTATTTCCATTAACAATTCTTGTTTATCATCAAAAGGGTTATATACACCGCGTTCGTTTGCTCGACCTTCATTAGATTTACTATGTACTAAAGCATTTCGTGTTTTATATATTCTTGCTGCCAATTTCTTATATAATTTTTCGTTTGAAATATCTCTTAAATCAATAGTATCCCCTTTTGAAAAACTGACTTCTGACGTTCTGTAGTAATCGACAATAGAATTATTGAACTCAGTTAAATCTTTTATTAACTCTTGAATATTAACGAATTTTTTTAGCGTTAATTCTAATGCTTCCAACTCAGAACCTTGAAATTCCTCTTTGTTCTGTCGAGTTTTCTTTTTAATTAGATCCACTATTTTAACAATATCTTTTGTTCTTTTTGAAGAGAAACCAGGATGTTGAATAACTTGTTGAACACTTTTAAAAATATCTTCGTTATAAACTTCCTCATAAAAGTGTTCCATTATATGATAAAAACCTATAAATTTTATAAAGGGATCCTCCGAAGCTAATGCCATATAATATTGCTCAACCAACTCTTCTTTATATGAAAGTTGCGGTGCCATAAGTTCATCAACATTATGTATTCTTCTTTTATTCAGAGGAGTTCTTTGTGGAAATAAATCATCAATTTCAGTTATAGATTTAAAAACAAAGTCAAAATTATATGCAATATTAAATAAGAATGATTTTGCATATTTTTGCAATTGTTCTCTATTTTTAGGTAAAGTTGATTCAATGCAAACTGCAAATGGTAATCGAGCTATCATTTGTATTAGACTGAACAAATCTTTTTCGGGTAAAGCCTCACATCTTTTGTCGAATATAGAAGAAGGGTATCTCATAGGAATTCTTTTGCTAATGTCATAGTCTTTAATAATATACCAAATTAGTTCCTTGGATACTCCACGAAAAGAATATGAGATATTGGCAGCTCCATCTTTAACTGTTAAATCCGATAATTTATCTTCAAATCCTATTGAAAAATGTCTTCTTGAATCAATATCTGGTAAGTCAACAATTGATTCATAGGTTCTTCCATCACATATTGAATAACGTTTAAAATCATAATACTCTGCGTTTTGTTTCAATTCATTATAATCTACTAATGTATATTGGTATTCTTGAGTTGCAATTGTATATATAATTTTATTGTCATCATAATCAAATAGTAGTCTTTTTTCCCAAGGTCTTAAAATTTCAGAAACTTTTTGACAAAATTCAGCCCAATCCATAATGATTCCTCTTTTCTGTTTATATTTTATTATATTGTATCATATTTTTGTAAATTTCTCTACCAATGATGTATATCAAATACCTATGCAAGCATAGATATTTTCCTCTTATTATACGGAAATAAATTCGGCATCAGCCTTACGCCAATGCCGCCCCTATTTAGTTATATATCAGTTCTCTTAAAACGATTTCTTCTGCCTGTTGCCTAATGCCATTCATCATTCCAGTCCATTTTATAGGATTATTTGCTTTCAATTGCTCAGTAATGTTTTGGGCTTGTTTCATCTGCTTTACAATCCGAAAGAAACGCTCTTGTGCTTGACTGTCAATGTCAACAAGATGCTCATTAAGTTCTCCGCTTGTAAGCAGGTTTATATAAGTTACTCTACGATAATGCTGTAGAAAATATAAATACCGTTGTCCATAAATGCCGATTTCAGAATTATCTGTGTCTGACATTTCAAGATTAGGAATTGCATAATTGCTTTCTTTTCGGTATGTACCGCCGAATTGCTCAAATAATGATTTCATTGTGGTTTCCTCCAATATATATTTAGATGTTTCTACAAATTCATCATATCCAACCGTCTTTACAAATTCTCTAAAACGCCGTAAGAGACACTTCCTTATATGAAGTGTCCCTTATCCCTGCCGTTTATTTTAGTTCCTCATCTTCACGTTTCACAACGGATATTTTAAACCCGTCCGTAATTTTTTTATAGCACTCACCGCACAAATCAAAGGTATGGCTTTCACCATCAAAGGGAACACCATATCCCCAAAGCTTATCCACACTCAAATAATCGGCATAACGGTCAATCTCCCTGCCACAGCCGTTGCAGATAACCTTATCTATTTGTTTTTCAATTACGGTTAAGCTTTTGTACCTTTTCATAACCGACACCTCAACTCTAAATTCTTGCTTATATTATAGCAGATTGTCGAAATATTGTACATAGGTAAGTTATGCCTTTGAGTACTCCTTACAGTACTCTCTCAGGCAGCATCTCCCACAGTCGGGCTTACGTGCCTTACATATTTTTCTGCCATGAGCAATAACCTGAGTATTGTATCTGCCCCAATGCTCCTTTGGAAAAAGCTTCATCAGCTCAAATTCAATCTTTACAGGGTCATCGCTTTGAGTAAAGCCCACCTTATTGCTTATCCTCTTAACATGGGTATCCACCACAATACTCGGAATATGGAAGATATGGGTACGCACCACATTTGCTGTCTTTCTTCCAACCCCTGCAAGGCTTGTCAGCTCCTCCACCTCCGAGGGCATAACATAATTATAGCATTCTCTAAGCCTTTGCATAGCACAGATAATATTTTTAGCCTTATTATGATAAAAGCCCGTTGACTTTATGTCCCTTTCAAGCTCCGATAAATTTGCATCGGCAAAAGCGTCTATACTTGTATATTTTTTAAATAAACCCTCCGTAACTATGTTAACCCTGTCATCGGTACACTGTGCGCTTAATATTGTTGCAATTAAAAGCTGCCATTCGTTATCATGATGCAGATAGCATTTATCCTCGGTGGGATAATTTTCATCCAAAAGGCGGAGGATATTATCCACCCGTTCCTTCATTTTCATACAAACACCTCCAAATTTCAACACTTATTTTACACCGTAAATGCCCATTATTACAAGCCTTTTATGCAAATTTAATTGATTATTTTTCGCCAAATTGTAAAATATATCTAAATTTTTGCGGGCTTTTGTATATTTTCCTTAAAACAAGGGAAAAATTATTGTTAATAAATGCTCTATAGTTTTTCAATTTTATATGTTATACTAAATGTATTATACTGGTAAATTTGCGAAAGGAGGATACTAAGGTGTTTAATGTAGGCGATAAGGTAGTATACCCGCTGTACGGAGCAGGTACCGTGGAGGCTGTCGAGGATAAGCTGATTGACGGTGTAAAGGCAGGCTACTATGTACTTAATATGCCTGTGGGTAATTTAAAAATAACCGTTTCTGTAGCTAAATCCGAAGCTTTGGGCTTAAGGTGTATTCACACCAGGGAAGAGGTTATTGACATCATCAGCAGAGCAGAGCCTATTGAAATGTCAAGCAACTGGACACAGCGCAACAAGGATAATATGGAAATATTAAAAAGCGGAGATTTGCTTAAGATTGTAGAGGTTTTCAAAACCTTAATCCTCCGTGAGCGTGTACGCAGCCTTTCCAGCGTGGAAAAAAAGCTGCTTGGTACCACCAAACAGATTATACTGACGGAGATTATTTTATCTCAGAATATGGACAAGCGTTCCGCTGAAGCTATGCTTAACGAATCAATGCTTGTAACAGCATAAAATATTACAGGCTTTTGCATAAAGGCTCCTTAAATTATAAAAAAGCCCAGTATTAACCGTGCTTTCAGCGTATCGAAAAAATCGACACGCTTGCGGGAAATGCTTGCATTTCTTGCAAACTGGTTACTTCTTACCATGTATGGCTTTTATAAAAAGCCGTATCCCTGCTGAATTTGGATTTATTACCACTAATCCAAGCAGTAATAAACAAACCGTGCCTCACTACTTTTGACACTCTTGTTTATCCTCAACAAAAAGCGATTTCACCTGCGAATTGTGCAACGTAAAAAGTAACCGCCAGGCCGTAAGGCTTGCTTTTACACAGTAAAAATGCTTTTTTAAGTCTGCGACGCTTTAAGTTACCTGAATTCCTTGGCAGCTTATGAAGCTTGGATTTATTAAAATCGCAATTTTATCTGTTGATTTAATTTTTTTGACAGTATGAAAGCTGCCCTTTTTAGGACAGCTTTTTTATTTTAATCAAGCAGCATTCGGTCATTTTCCACTTTTTCACCGCTGGCTTTTTCAAACATATTAAGAAGGTCCGGCACATCAAGCCCCTTTTTCTCTTCCGCATTAATATTAAGTATACAGTTACCTTTATCCATCATAATAAGCCTGTTACCTATCCTTAAGGCATCACGCATATTATGAGTTACCATCATAGCAGTGAGCTTGTGTTCATTTACAATTTTAACAGTAATCTCAAGCACCTTTGCGGCAGTTTTTGGGTCAAGAGCGGCTGTATGCTCATCAAGCAATAACAGCTTTGGCTGATGAAATGATGCCATAAGCAGAGTAAGTGCCTGCCTTTGACCGCCCGAAAGAAAACGCGTTTTATCCTTTAAGCGGCTTTCCAGACCTAAATCAAGCTCTGCAAGTATCTCCTTAAAGTACTCTCTCTCCTTATTGGTAATACCCCATTTTAAGCCTCTTGGCTTTGCCCTTCTGTAAGCAATGGCAAGGTTCTCCTCAATTGTCATATCCGTTGCAGTACCCATACGTGGGTCCTGAAAAACTCTGCCAATATATTTCGCCCTTTTATATTCAGGCATTTTGGTTACATTAGTACCGTCAATCTCTATTTTACCGTCAGTTATGTAAAAATTACCCGCTATGGAGTTGAGCATGGTAGACTTGCCTGCACCGTTACCGCCTATAATTGTAATAAAATCACCTTTTGCAACATCAAGGTTAATACCTTTTAAAACGTGCTTTTCATTAACGGTACCTCTTTCAAAAATCTGATGTACCTCAGTAAGCTTAAGCATTTTCACTGCCTCCCTTCTTAACGCTGTTTTTAAGATTTTTAATAACCATATCCCTGACATTGGGGAAGCAGAGAGCAACAACCAGCAGGACCGCACTGATAAGCTTCATATCATCGGCACGCAGACCAAGTGCAAGAACCACCGCAATTATAATTCTATAAAGGACCGAACCAAGTGCAACCGCAATAAGTGAGTGCAGGATATTTCTGTGACCGAATACCACCTCACCTATTATAACAGAGGCAAGACCGATAACAATAGTACCGATACCCATACTTATATCCGCAAAGCTATTGTACTGTGCAACAAGAGATGCAG
>CALIRN010000067.1 GCA_938042265.1 uncultured Eubacteriaceae bacterium | reverse complement strand
TCTGTCTGCTCCAGGGCAGATGCAGTTTTAAACATAATGCCGTTTTTTGCACCCATACCGCTGCCCACCATAATGGCAACAGGAGTTGCAAGCCCCAAAGCACAGGGGCAGCTTATAACCAATACCGAAATGCCTCTTGCAAGAGCAAAGCCCATACTCTGACCTGTAAGCAGCCATACAATTGCCGTAGCAGCCGCAATACATATAACAACTGGCACAAACACACCCGACACCTTATCTGCCACCTTTGCAATAGGTGCCTTTGTTGCTGCCGCATCACTTACCATTTGTATAATCTGCGACAGTGCAGTATCCTCTCCTACCCTTGACGCCCGACATTTTATAAAGCCCGACTGATTGATTGTTGCCGCAGAAACCGTATCACCGACCGTCTTATCCACAGGGATACTTTCACCCGTCAGCGCCGACTCATCAACCGCACTGCTGCCCTCCGTTACAATACCGTCAACAGGGATATTTTCACCCGGGCGGACAACAAAAATATCACCTTTTTTTACCTGCTCTATTGAAACTGTTGTTTCCTTACCCTCAACAATAATATTGGCGGTTTTCGGAGCAAGCTTCATCAGTCCTTTTATAGCGTCGGTAGTTTTACCCTTTGATCGAGCCTCCAGCATTTTTCCTACAGTGATTAAGGTTAAAATCATTGCAGCTGACTCAAAATAAAACTCATGCATATATGCCATAACCAAATCCATATCACCTCTAACCTGCGCATCGGTCATGGTAAAAAGAGCATAGGTACTGTAAACAAACGCTGCTGCAGAACCAAGTGCCACAAGTGTATCCATATTGGGAGCTTTGTGTATCAGTCCCTTAAAGCCGCTTATAAAAAACTTTTGATTAATAACCATAACTGCAGCCGTAAGCAGCAGCTGCACAAGTCCCATCGCCACATGATTATCGGTAAAAAATCCCGGCAAAGGCCAACCCCACATCATGTGTCCCATTGAAAAGTACATGAGTACTATCAAAAATCCCACGGAATAAATTAATCTGCGTTTTAAAATGGGAGTTTCCCTGTCCTTAAGTGCATCCCCACCGCTATCCGCATTTTTCTCGGCACCTTTTTTTGAAGCACCGTAGCCTGCCTCCTCTACAGCCTTGATTATTGCCTGAGGAGAGGCCGTTCCCTCTACGCCCATGGAGTTTGTAAGCAGATTTACCGAACAGGAGGTAACCCCTTCTACCTTGGATACAGCCTTTTCAACCCTTGCGCTGCAGGCTGCGCAGCTCATACCCGTTACATTGTACTGTTCCATTTAAACCTCCTTAAGCTCTATGCCTGTCACCTTAAAATCAGCTCTTTCCACAGCCTGTATAAGCTCCTCATCAGGTATATCCTTTTCCATGGAGACTACGGCAATTTTCTTTTTAAGACTTACTCTTGCGGCTGCGCCGTCAATTTTATTTATCTGCCTTTCAACGGCATTTTTGCAATGGTCGCAGTGCATACCTTCTATTGATATTATTTTTTGAGCTGTAATTTTGCCCTTAAGCTTTTTATTTTCCTTTATTTCTCCGCCGCCTCCGCAGCAGCCGCCCTCACCCTTAAAGTGCTTTACGGAATTAGTCAAAGCTAACCCTACTATAACAACAAGTCCCGCAATTACAATATAAGTTCCCATATTAAATGCACCTCTATTTCATTATTTTTTGTAAAATTGCAACAAGCTCATCTACAGTTTCGTCCTTACCCTCACGTATATCATTGGTAACGCAGGTTTTAATGTGGTTTGCCAGCAATACCCTTGTAAAGCTGTTAAGGGCTGCATTAGCAGCGGCAACCTGTACAAGAATATCCGTACAATACGCCTCCTTTTCCACCATATTTTTAATACCTCTTATTTGTCCCTCTACACGGTTAAGACGATGTATTAAATCCTTATACTCTTTTTCCGAACGCTCCTTGGTTTTATGACAGCAGGTACAGCATTCTTTAACTTTCTCCAATTAAAACACCTCACCTTCAACGCTATTATATACCCCCTTGGGGTATATTGCAAGCATTATTTTTATAATTTTATTATTTTACAATATAAAAAAAATAAACAAAAAAGCTGCCATACAAAATAAGTATAACAGCTTAATCCGCATCTGCAAGTATATCTTCAATTTCCCTTTTCAGCCAAAAAACAACTCCGCAAGTACAGGGTCAGCTGTTCTTTTTTAATTGAATAATTTCATATTTACTCAACTCACTCCTCTTGCCATTAATTGCATTATAGCATATTTTGCCTCACAAGTAAACAGCCCATAATACAAATAACATCGGTTACCGTAGGCTGATTAATAATAAATAACCCCTATGGAACCTTTAACCATAGGGGTAGCTGTCATTATATAATTAATTTAACTGCTGCTCAAATATTTCTGTACGAAACAGATTGCAATATCATAACACAAAAAGCCTTAGAAGCTTTGCTAAATCCCCTGCGTTATCATCCATATAAATTACTACAGTATAAAAACACATTATTTTGCAGGTAGTCAAGGATATTCCCACTCCGCTTACGAGAAATTACCCATAACCAACCAATGCCTTTGGCATCAACATTAAGTAAAAGCTCGTACGCCTGCTGAATGTTTTATTAAGCACCCGACTTACTCTGTTGGTTAAAATTACACATTTACTGCCAACGGTAACAGGCATTACTGTTTCTTTCCCTGATTATATCATTAATCTTATTTTTATTGTAAAGCAGATGCATAGTCATAGCCTGTTTTGCATCTGTTGCATTATGCTCCGCTATAGCCTCGGCCACAGCCCTGTGTGTTTTAATTGTTTCCTCCTTAAGCTGTCTTGAGGTAATATTTACAAAAACGGCAACCGATGTATTTATAATGGGTATAAGCTTTTCAATTACGGAATTTCCCGTACACCTTGCAATAGCCTGGTGAAACCTTACATCCTCTGCCATATGGTCCTCTCCGTTTTTAATCATATTTTCCACCTTATCACATTGCTTAAGTATAACCTCTACGTCCCGTTCATTTGCCATATTGGCAGCCATTGCGGCAATCTCAGGTTCCAATATAATTCTGACCTGGAGCAAATCCTGCGCCAACTTATACTTATCCCTGGTAAAAGCAAGCCCCAGAGGGTCATCACTCACACCGGTATTATTGGCAATATAAGTACCTGCACCACGCCTTATAATCAGAACGTTTCTGCTTACAAGTATACGCACAGCTTCTCTTACGGTACTTCTTCCCACACCAAGTACACTTCCCAGCTCAAACTCATTAGGTATCTTATCACCAACCTGTAAGTTTTCATTAATTATGTATTGAACTATTTTATCCGCTGTTTGCTCAGGCAACGTCTTATTCTCATTTGAAAACATATGATATCACTCCCGTAAATCCGAATAATCAAATTATAAAGCTAAATAATTAAAAAATCAACTTAAAATACAGCTCAAATCAAAAGTGGAAGCATTTTCGCTTCCACTTTCAATATTAATCAATTATGCAAAGAACGAAATTATAAGGGCAACAACAAAGCCTGAAGCACCTACAATGGTTTCCATAATTGTCCATGATTTAAGAGTTGTCTTTTCATCAATCTGTAAAAGTGATTTAACAAGCCAAAAGCCCGAATCATTAAAATGCGAGCATACGGTTGAGCCGCCTGCCACTGCCGCCGTACAGCAGGCAAGATACAAAGGAGATAAATCGCTAACACCCGGAATAGCTGCCACAATACCTGCAGCCATTGTCATAGCCACCGTTGCCGAACCTACCGAAATTCTTACAAGCACCGCAATTATAAACGCTACAACTACCATGGGCAGTCCGCCGCTTGATACAAGGCTGCCTATAACCTCACCCAGACCTGATGACTGAAGCATATATTTTAATACACCGCCGCAGGCTGTTACAAGCAAAATCATACCTGTAGGCTCAAGGGATTTTGACATAACCTTCTCCAGTTCTTCTCTGGAATAACCATGCCTGATACCAAGGATAATCATAGCTGCTATTGTTGCAATGGAAAGAGCTACAAACGGCTCGCCTAAAAACGTAAGCACAGGCATAACTGCCGATTCAGGAGCAATTACATTAACAACCGTCTTAGCAATTATCAGCATAAGAGGAATGAATATAATGCCTACCACTGTACCGAAGCTTGGGAGCTTAGACTCCTCATACTCAGGTATATCTGCTACATTTGGTGGAATTGGCACCATAATTCTGTTGCCAACAAATGAGCCAAACACAGGGCCTGCCAAAACCATGGCAACAGCACCGCAAATAATACCAACTACAATTACATAGCTTAAATCAACACCCAAAAGACTTGCTACCAATATAGGACCGGGTGTGGGAGGGATAAAGGCATGCCCTACCGCAAGACCAGCCAAAAGGGGAATAGCATAATAAAGGGTAGACTTTTTTGTGCTCTTTGCAAGGGAAAGTGCAAGAGGAATAAGTATAATAAGCCCCGCATCAAAGAACACGGGCATTGCGATAATCATACCCGTAATACCCAGCGCCCATGCTGCCTTCTTTTCACCAAACCATTTAACCAATGATGTTGAAATTCTCTGTGCACCGCCTGATATTTCAAGTATTGCACCAAACATTGAACCAAGACCTACCAAAAGTGCAATACTCTTTAAAGTACTGCCTATACCTTCGCCCACACAATCAATAATCGTCTGTACATCCATACCCGAAATAACACCTATAACACAAGCCGCAATAAGTATGGATAACATTGCGTGAAGTTTAACCCCTATAATAAGTATCAAAAGTACAGCAAGCCCTATAAGGGCGGCCGCAATAAGCTGACCTGTGGGAACCGTTTGCTGTGTTGCCGATAATGCCAAATATGCCATAATAAAACCTCCTCATAATTTTTTATATTTTGCATTGCAGCCGTCGAAAATTAAATCTTACTCCATATATCCGCCTTTCATAGGAGATACCGCATGCTCAGAAAAAATCTTTAATATTCCCGATTTATACTTAAGCTCCTTAGGAATCCATCTGTTTTTTCTTTCTACAAGAATTTTATCCACCTCATCTAAAGGCAATCTTTTGCCCTTAACGCCTATTACTCTTAATATTCTGTTTTTAATGTCAATTTCTATTAAATCATCCTCTTCAATTAATGCGATAGGACCGCCCTCTGCTGCCTCAGGTGAAATATGACCGATGGCAGGACCCTTTGACGCACCCGAAAATCTGCCGTCCGTAAGGAGCGCAATACTTTTACCGAGTTCCTCATCTGAGGAAATAGCCTCTGTTGTATAAAACATTTCAGGCATACCGCTGCCCTTAGGGCCTTCATATCTGATAATAACGGCATCTCCGGGCTTAATTTTCTTATGGATAACTGCCGCAATGGCATCCTCCTCACAATCAAAAGGCTTTGCCTTAAGTACGGCATAATGCATTTCCTTAGGTACGGCGCTATGCTTTACAACAGATCCGTTAGGTGCCAGATTTCCTTTTAATATGGCTATTGTGCCATTCTTACCTATAGGATTGTCAATGCTCCTTATAACATCTGTCCTCTTTAAACCTGTTTTAGCCAAAAGCTCATCACATCTTTCATAGTAACCGTTTTTCTTTAAGTCCTCAAGGTTTTCTCCTAAGGTTTTGCCCGTAACCGTCATAACATTAAGGTCAAGCAAATCCTTTATTTCCTCCATAATCCTTGGCACACCGCCTGCATAATAGAAATACTCTGCAGGCCATTTTCCGGCAGGCCTGATGTCTAAAAGATAATTTGCATTTGCATGAAGTCTGTCAAAGGTATCACCATCAATATGACAGCCAAACTCATGAGCTATTGCAGGAATATGAAGCAGAGAATTGGTTGAGCCTGAAATAGCCGCATGCACCTTAATTGCATTTTCAAATGACGCTTCCGTTACAATATCATTTGCGGTAATACCCTGTGCTGCAAGCTTTGCCGCCTGAACACCGGCTCTATAAGCCATCTTCTGCAAATCATCACAGGTTGCCGGCATTAAAGCACTGCCCGGAATCATAAGCCCCAAAGCCTCAGCCATAATCTGCATTGTGGATGCCGTCCCCATAAACGAACACGCGCCACAGCTTGGACAGGCATTATGCTTGTAGTAAGTAAGCTTTTCTTCCGTAATTTCACCTCTCTGACACATAGCAGAGTAAGCACCAATCTGTTCAAGAGTCAGCAAATCCGGACCGGCCTCCATGACACCACCAGTTACCACAACAGCTGGTATATTAAGCCTGCCTATTGCCATAAGATGTGCAGGAACAGCCTTATCACAGCTTGCAACAAAAACACCGCTGTCAAAGGTTGTTGCATTTGCGTGTATTTCAATAAGACTACATATTGTGTCCCTTGAAGCCAATGAATAATTAATACCGTCATGTCCCTGGGCCATACCGTCGCATATATCCGTGGCAAAATATCTGGCTGCCTTTGCGCCATTGTCATTAACGCCCTTTACCGCCTGCTCCACCAAACCCAAAAGATGAGCACTGCCCGGATGACTGTCACCAAAGGTACTTTCTACCATTACTTGGGGCTTTTCAAGGTCAGCAACACTCCAGCCCATCCCCATTCTCAATGGATCCATTTCAGGAGCTATTGCTCTTACTTCCTGACTTTTTAACATAAGTTTTCCTCCCTTTTGATTTATTTTTTCTCCTAAATACATCTGATGTATTTCTTGTTTTTATACTATCACATCTGATGTATTTAGTCAATACTGTATTTTATTTTTGTTAATTTAGCCTATTTTAACCCAAATTAAAGTGCTATACATCTGATGTTTTAGTGCATATTAACTAACTAAAAAAATATAATCTGCCGCCCAAATGCAACAGCATACATACCTGCCACAGCATTGTATGCTTAAAGGATAACAAACTCATTATTCTAAACCCATGTAAAAATAATATACTTTTATAAAAGGAGGTTTTTTATGAAAATTATTAAATTAATTAAAAAGTCCATTACAAAAAAGAGAGCTATGTTCCTGTGTGCAGCAGTGCTTGCCTGCGCTGCACTTACATTTGCCAGGCCTTATCTTATAGAAATTATATCGCCTGATACCGTTGCCACTGCTGCCGCAACAAAAAAACTCCCAATATACTGCGTTGATACCGGTACCTCCAAAAAGGTAGCTATTAGCTTCGATGCTGCTTGGGGAGCGTATTGATAAAGAAGCACAAATTAGTTTATTCTAGAAATACAGGACCCAAACATATTAATATGAATAATTGAAAACAGTATTTTGCCCTATGGAGTTTATTGCTCCATAGGGCTTTTGAATTTAAATATAATCTCAATTTCCTTACTTCCGTCTGACCTGCTTTCTGATATGTATATTTTATCTACAAGATTTACAAGTACCTCTCGGTTTATTTTGTCAATATCCTTATACATAAGCAGATTATCAAGCCATTTATTAAACTCATCAGTCTGCTGTTTTTCGTTATTCA
>CALIRN010000066.1 GCA_938042265.1 uncultured Eubacteriaceae bacterium | reverse complement strand
CCAAGCTTCATAAATTTTGTCATCCTTTCGATATTACTGCATTATGGTTTAGTATACCAAAAATCATAATAAATTACAAGAGTAAACAAAAATGTAAATAAAAAACAGACGACAATAAAAACTGCCGTCTGCCATATAGATTAACCTACAACTCTCCCCAAGGCAACTTAGTTAACCTACATATTAATATTATCACCTTTTACACATATTTGCAAGAAGTATTTTTCTGTTTTAGTGTATATTTTTTTACCAATACAGAAAACATTTCTAGTACACTACTTGTAAAGGCAGGTGATACAAATGGTGAATTTTGGAGAAAAAATTAAAGCCTTAAGAGGTGAAAAGCATTTAACTCAAATACAGCTTGCAAGCCAGGTTGGGGTCGCTGTCAGTGCAATTTCCGCTTATGAATCGGGAAACAGATTTCCCTCTTATGATGTACTAATACATTTTGCCCGTATTTTTCATGTATCCACTGACTATCTTTTAGGCATTGAAAAACGTACAAGTATTGACATCAGCGGTTTAAATGAAAAAGAGATTAATGTTATAAACGAAATGATAGACCTTTTAAGAAATAAATAAAAACAGGTATCAGTGCCTATGCTTTTCTGTGCATTTAAAGGCTTTTGTGCAGGACTTTTTTTGTTATGCTAAAGGGCTCCCGTTCAGCAATATACTGAGCGAGAGCTTTTATTTTTCCCGTTAGGACAAGGATATCCTTACTATGCGCTGCACATCATAATCAATCTCTGCTTTCAGCATCATTATTCGGTAGCCATTTGTTTCTCTAACTAATATATAATAAGCACACTCCGCCTAAAAAGGTCGGAGTCTTACCATGTCAGTTAAATTTTTGTAAAAGAAAATTGCCGAAATGGTTTTTCCATCGCAAATTTCACCTTTCATAATGAGTTCTACAGCTTCGTCAAGGGAATAACGCTCCACATTAATAAATTCATCGTCATCAAGTTGTTGTGCTGTAACGGTCAGCCCCTCACAAAGAAAGATATATATTATTTCGGTGCAAAAGCCTATTGCAGAATACATCTGCAGCATAGGTTTAATGCTTGAAGCGGTACAGCCAGTTTCCTCCTCAATTTCTCTTGCTGCACAGCTTATTGGCTGCTCGCCTCTTTCCACAGTACCTGCGGGCAACTCCAAGGTTTCACGTCTTGCGGAACGCCTATACTGCTTTACGAAAAGTATTTTCCCCTCATCATCAATAGCAAGCATTGCGGCAGAGCCGCCATGCTCAACAATTTCCTTTGCTGCAATATGCCCGTCAGGCGTTGTGTAACTGTCCTTATACAGACTTATTCTGTCACCCTTATATATTTCCTTATGCTCGATTAAATCATACATAGCATCACCTCATAATTAAAATTCAATAAATTAATTATACAACCAAAAACATAATATGTATATAATTTTAATAAATTTCACAAAAAAAGGTTCCACCCTTTCGAGTGGAACCCTGTAAATTTAATTATTCAGCATCTGTAGCATCTTCGGTTACTTCCTCAGTTGTTTCTTCAGTAGTTTCCTCCGAAACATCCTCGGTTGTTTCCTCTGTAGCTTCTTCTGCTGCCG
>CALIRN010000065.1 GCA_938042265.1 uncultured Eubacteriaceae bacterium | reverse complement strand
GGAGTCGGCAGGATGAATACCCCCCTCTCCCTGCAAGGGCTCCATAAGGATTGCACAGGTATTATCCGTAATCGCAGCCTTTAATGAGTCAATATCGTTAAACTCCGCATATTTAATATGAGGGAACATATCCCCGAAATTCTCCTGATAGTGTGACTGACCTGTAGCGGTAACCGCTGCAAAGGTACGTCCGTGGAAGGAATGATTCATTGTGATAATTTCCTGTCGACCCGTTTTGCTGCCGTATCGGCGCGCAATTTTAAGCGCCGCCTCAATAGACTCGGCACCGCTATTGCAGAAGAAAACCTTATCTAGAGAGCCGTTTTCCACAAGCTTTTGAGCAAGTGAAACCTGCGGCTGAGTCCAGTATAAATTTGAAATATGTATAATTCTTGAAGCCTGCTCGGTAACAACCTTAACAAGCTTTGGATGATTGTGTCCCAGGCTGTTTACCGCAATACCCGCAACAAAATCAAGATATTCCTTACCATGTTCATCATATACATACATACCCTTTCCTGCCGCAAATGTAATAGGAAAACGGTTGTAGGTGTGCATTATATATTTTTCGCCTAAATCTGCCGTAGTCATTATAAAACCTCCGTTTAATTCTGAATAAGAGTACCGATACCCTCTTTAGTAAATATTTCCATAATAAGGCAATGGGGAATACGTCCGTCAAGTATATGCACATTTGGTACACCTGCATCAAGACCTGCTATACAGCAGCTTACCTTTGGCAGCATACCGCCTGAAATAATGCCATCCTCAATCATCTTGTGTACCTCGTCAACATGTATAACAGGCACAAGTGACTTTGGATTATTTACATCAGTTAAAATACCGGGGACATCTGTTACAAACACCAGCTTTTCCGCATGTAGGGCGCCTGCAATGGCAACTGCCGCATAATCCGCATTTACATTATAGCTTTTGCCGTTTTTATCAACACCGATTGATGAAATAACAGGCACAAAATCATTATCTATAAGCGACTCCACAAGTGTAGGGTCAACGTCCGTAACATCACCCACATAGCCTATATCAACACCGTCAGGCCTCAGCCTTTCAACCTGCAGGGTATTGGAGTCCTTACCGCAGATACCTACGGCATTAATACCATGCATACACAGCTCGGAGGTTAAATCCTTATTGATTTTTCCCGCAAGCACCTGCTGTACAATATCCATTGTTTCTTCATCGGTTACTCTTAAACCGTTGCGAAACTCAGGCTCCTTTCCTACCTTTTCAAGGGCTTTGTTAATATCCTTGCCCCCACCGTGTACAACTACAGGCTTAAAGCCTACAAACTTCATAAGGGCAATATCCTTAATGAGGGTTTCCTTAATTTCCTCATTTACAAGAGCAGCGCCTCCATACTTAATAACTACGGTAATACCTGAAAACTCTCTGATATAGGGTAGTGCCTCCGTCAGCACCTCCGCTTTTTTGATTATTTCCTCATACATTTTATTTCCCTCCTGATTAAGAACGGTAATCACCGTTAATCTTTACATATTCATAGGTTAGATCACAGCCCCAAGCCGTTGCGTCACATTCACCCTCAGCAAGAGCAATATCCACATATATTTTATGCTCCTTAAGGATTTTTGAGGCAAGCTCTTCATCAAATACAATAGGTTTGCCATTATCCATAAGCATAATCGTACCGCCCTTACTGCGGAAGTGTATTGTCACACCCATTGGATTAAACTTTGCGCCGGAATAGCCCATAGCACAAAGTACACGTCCCCAGTTTGCATCCTCACCGAAAAGTGCCGCCTTAAACAGGTTTGATGAGGTAACGGACATTGCTATTGTACGCGCATCATCCTCTGACGCCGCACCCGTTACGGTAACCTCCATAAGCTTTGTTGCACCCTCACCATCATCTACACACTTTACGGCAAGGTCCTTATTGATAGCAAAAAGAGCCTCCTTAAAAATATTGTAATCGGCACCCTCTGCATTAATTTCCTCATTGCCTGCAAGTCCGTTTGCAAGCACAAGCACAGTATCATTTGTTGATGTATCACCGTCAACGGTAATCATATTAAAGGTATCAACAACACATTCCTTAAGCGCCTTATCAAGCATTGCCTTTGATATTGCGCAATCCGTTGTAATAAAGCACAGCATTGTTGCCATATTTGGGTTAATCATACCGCTGCCCTTTGCCATACCACCAAGAGTAACCTTTTTGCCGCCTATTTCAACCTCAGCGGAGATTGTTTTTGCGTATGTATCCGTAGTCATAATAGCCTCGGAGGCAAGCGCACCGCTTTCCTGCGTATCGGACAAAAGCGGATATGTAGCCTTAACACCGTTAAGTACCTTTTCCATATTAAGATTTACGCCTATAACACCTGTTGAGCAGACAAGAACATTTTTCTTTGTACAGCCTATAAGAGAAGCAAGACAATCCGCCGTTGTTTCCGCATCCTTAAGTCCCTGCTGACCGGTGCAGGCATTTGCATTGCCGCTGTTTACCACAATACCGCTGATTTTATTATTAACATGCTCCATATCCCACAATACGGGTGCAGCCTTTACAATATTGCTTGTAAAGCAGCCTGCTGCTGTTGCAGGTACTTCACTTACAATAATTGCCATATCCTTTTTAACCTTTTTTAAGCCTACTGCATTACCGGCAGCCTTAAAGCCCTGTGCCGATGTTACATTTCCATTTCCTATTATCATATTAAAATCCTCCGTTTTACATTATGCAGGGAATATTGGCACGCAGTCAATTCCCTCTTTTTCCTCAAATCCAAAAAGTATATTCATATTTTGTACAGCCTGACCTGCCGCGCCCTTAAAAAGATTGTCAAGAACACCTATGACAATAACTCTGTTTGTTCTCCTGTCAACGGCAAAGCCCATATCAACAAAGTTGGAGCCTTTAACCCATTTGGTTTCAGGGAAAGCACCCTCCTTTGTAAGTCTTATAAAATACTCATTTCCGTAATGCTTTTCATAAGCTTTGCGTATATCCCCGTATGTATAATTGTCCTTAAGCTTTGCATAGCAGGTAGCAAGTATACCTCTGTCCATAGGGATAAGGTGAGGTGTAAAGTTAATTACAATATCCTCTCCTGCCGCATAAGATAACTGCTCCTCTATTTCGGGAGTATGTCTGTGTGACGCAACCTTATATGCCTTAACGGACTCATTAAGCTCGCAGTAATGGTTACTTAACGCAAGAGAACGTCCTGCACCGGTTGCACCTGATTTTGCATCTATTATAATGGAAGATAAATCAACCATACCTTCCTTTACAAGAGGATACATTGACAGTATTGAGCAGGTTGTATAGCAGCCGGGGGTTGCAACAATGCGTTTGCCCTTTATTTTATCTCTGTTGATTTCACAAAGACCATATACTGCCTCAGGCAAAATATCCTTTGCATAGTGAGTTGTATACCATCTCTCATAGGTGTCTATGTCCTGTAGTCTGAAATCGGCACCAAGGTCGATAATCCTGCATTTGGAGAGAATTGCATCTGTCACCTTTTTGCTTGCCACACCGTGAGGCAGCGCCATAAAAATAACATCGCAGAGCTCCGCCAGCTTTTCAATATCCTCCTCCTCACATATATAAGAAGGAATATGTCTGTAGCTTTCATAAACATCCGAATAGCTTTTGCCTGCATAGCTCTGTGACGTAAGCGAAACCAGCTCCACCTGCGGATGTGATGTAAGTATCCTTACCAGCTCGCTGCCTGCATAGCCCGTTGCACCTATTATACCTGCCTTAATCATAAATATTACCTCCAAACCAATGTATAAATAAAAGTTTAAATTCAGGTTAAATTATCAAGTATAATCACTAAGATTATAGTATATACCCATTCTCTTAAAATGTACAGCACAAAAATTATTTTATAATTATACATCTTTTTATCATATTATGCAAGCATTATTTTTAAGAATTTAAAATTTTATGGTTTTTTGCGGATTTTTTTAAATTAGGACTTGCATATTGATTGTATATCGTGTATAATAACATCAATTTAAAAAATAATTTAAAGTAATTTATTTAGGAGGCAATTTAATTATGAAAATTGTATTAGCTTATTCAGGTGGTCTTGATACATCCGTTATCATCCCCTGGCTTAAGGAAAACTATAACAATGCAGAGGTTATTGCGGCTTGTATCAACGTTGGCTTAACAGCTAAAGAAACTTCCGGTCTTGAGGAAAGAGCCATTGCTCAGGGTGCTTCAAAGATTTATGTTGAGGACGTTCGTGAGGAGCTTATTACAGATTATATCTACCCTATGGTAAAGGCTGACTGTGTATATGAGGACAAGTATCTTTTAGGTACCTCCATTGCAAGACCTCTTATCGCAAAAAAGCTTGTTGACATCGCTCTTAAGGAGGGCGCTGACGCTATCTGCCACGGCGCTACAGGTAAGGGTAACGACCAGATAAGATTTGAGCTTGGCATCAAGGCTCTTGCTCCAAACCTTAAGATTATTGCAGCATGGAGAGATGAAAAGTGGACACTCCAGTCAAGAGAGGACGAAATTCAGTACCTTGTAGACAGGGGTATTGAGGTACCTATGAAGAAGGAGGACTCCTATTCAAGAGACTCAAACCTCTGGCACATCAGCCATGAAGGTCTTGACCTGGAGGACCCTGCAAACGAACCTAAGTTTGACAGCCTGTTAAAGCTTGGCGTATCACCGGAGCAGGCTCCCAACACTCCTACATATGTTGAAATCGGCTTTGAAAAGGGTATCCCTGTTACACTTGACGGCAAGCCCGTTAAGCCGCTTGAGTTAATGACATACCTTAACAAAATCGGCGGTGAAAACGGTATCGGTATTACCGACCTTGTTGAAAACAGAGTTGTAGGTATGAAGTCAAGAGGCGTGTATGAAACTCCCGGTGGTTCTATCCTTTATGCAGCTCACAGGGATCTTGAATATCTCTGCCTTGACAGAGCTACTACAGATTATACCGTACGTATTAAATATGCCGATTTAATCTACAGAGGCGAGTGGTTTACACCATTAAGAGAGGCTCTTGCCGCATTTGTTGATGTAACTCAGGAATATGTTACAGGTACAGTTAAATTAAAGCTTTACAAGGGCAACATCATAAGCGCAGGCGCTTACTCACCTTACAGCCTATACAATGCAGAGCTTGCAAGCTTTACAACGGGCGAGCTTTACTCTCATAAGGACGCAGGCGGATTTATCACTCTTATGGGTCTGCCTTTAAAGGTAAGAGCCATGATGCTTGAAAACGCTAAAAAGAATAAGTAATTAATAAATACAAAAATCCCTGCCGCAGATTTTATTCCGCAGCAGGGATTTTTTATTCATTATTATACGTATTTATCAAATATTATCTTTTTAGCCACAGCAATTACATCAGCAAAATCTATTGTTTTATTACCGTCCACATCAGCAATGCTTTCAGTCAGTACACTGCCCGAAAGCCCCTCAATACCGCCAAAATGTCTTAAAAATGCAGCTACATCACCATTATCAACAGCATTATCACCGTTTACATTACCTAAATTTGAATAAAGAACCCTTGCATAATCCGTTACTCTGTGATTACCCGAAAAAAGCTGCTGACTTACATCAAAATAAGTCTTTTTGGAGGCTCCTTCAACTAATGTATACTCTGTTTCATACCCCTTTTTATTGCCACTGTCCCATGTTGAATCAAAAATCACCCATCGCTTTTCGTCCTCAAGCCATGCCTCGTTCCATGCGTGATTTGACGAGGACTCAGGTATTTCAGACCAATCCGTTGTTCCCGTTTTGCCATATCCCTCTGCTACCTTACAGGGAATACCGATGGAACGCAACAGTGAAGCACTTAAATTTGAGTATCCCTGACAAACGCTATATCTTTTATTGTAAACATCCTCTGGGGTAAGCGGTGTATCAGACTCAACCCCTTTGAGATAATCATAGTCATAGTAAATATTATCCGCTACCCAGTCGTGGACCGCCCTAATCTTTTCATAATCCGTAGTACAGCCTGCCGTTATTTCCTCCGCCCAGCCTTTAACTGTATCGTTTGTGTAAACCCACTTGGTATATGAGCTGGGAAACACCTGGGTAAGATAATATTGAGGAGAACGATAATTTTTTTCAATAAAAGCAATATTGTTATTATATACATCAGCCGAAACCATGAAATAAGAATCGCTGCCGTTTTTTACAAAGGTAATCTGATTATAAACAACAGCACCGTAGGAGTTAGTCGTTCCGTCATTTGCATATATATTCAGCATATACGTTCCGTCCGCTAAGGAGGACACATTTATATTATATGACAAACTACCGTCTGATTTTTTGCTGAAAATCTGCTGAGTAAGCTTATTTGTGCCATCAAGGCGCAGCTGAGGCCAAAATTTTATTTTGTCACTGCTATCCTTACCGGTAAAGCTTATTGTATCTCCGTCAATGGTAAATATGTATTGGTCATCAGGATTATTTGATGTCTTAATCTGCTTTGTATGTCCGTTTTCATCAACGGGATATTCCATATCATCAAGGACACTAAAAGCAATAAGTCTGTTTTCCGTATTATTATCCCGTTCAATAAGGCTTTCGTCTGCCGTAATCTGTTCCGTTTCAGGCGGCGGACAATCCGCAACCGCCTCACCTGCAAACACACAGGCCGTATTAAAAACCAATCCCACAAATAATACCGCCATTGCAGCAATACTCCTAAAAAGCTTCATAATTATACCCTCCTTGCATATATTGTTATTTTAGCATAAAAATATATTTTTAACAATAGCAAAACAACCAATTTAAATCCTATATGCAGTTGATTTATAATACCTGAAAAAAATAATTTTTTTACAATATTAAAGGGCAGCCTTTAGTCGGTCTGCCCTTTCAGTTGTTTAATCTATTATTTTTATGCCTGTAAGCTTAACAATTTTATCTCTGTCCCAAAATTGATTTTCCCACCAAAAGTATTCATCTTTTCTCTTTTTAAAAATACGAAACGGCTCGCTGGAATTATCATAAATATGACAAACATCACAAACCTTTAGTAATTCAGGTATTAATTTAAGAGCCTTATAATATCGGCTTATAATCTTATCCCGTGGAACATCATGACCGCCTGCCTCTTTTCTTACCCTAACTCTGGCGGCATTAATTTCAGGGTCTGTTGTCAATACATAAATACATCTGATAAAATACCCTCTTTCCTTTGCCAACATAAGCAGCCTTAAATTTCTGTCGGTAGAAAGCACTGTTTCAAAAGTAAAGTTCAGACCCTCATCAACAAGCTTATTTCTCATTTTCTCTGCCATAACGGCAGCCTGCAAATCGGTACAATAATTAGCTTTTTTAATATCGTCTGCATTAATATACGGCTCAATAATATTTGCCATTTTTGTAACTGTACTTTTACCGCTGCCGTTAGGCCCTGCAAACACAATAATTTCAGGCTTTTTATGCATATTCTTTTCTCCCGTCAGGATATTCAATAAAAGGAGTCTTTTTCTCAAAATCATATCCAGCAACAGGCAGACCCTTTACCCTCTTAATTTCATTTTCAATTCTGACAGCCTCTTTAAAACGTTTTGTAAGCTCATCATCAGAAACACCGCAGGTTGAATCCAGCTCATTATAATCCTTCATTTTAATTCCTCCTCTCCATAAACACTGCTTAATATTATTATAGCATTTTTTTTAAGCTTTACAACATTTTTTTACATATAGATTAAACGGTTGATTTTTAAGGTTTTATATGTTATCATATATCCAATTACTAAAAAACAAAGGAGATATATTATGAAACTTTGGGGCGGCAGATTTACAAAATCCACTGACAGCTTTACGGATCATTTTCACAGCTCAATCAGCTTTGATTCAAGAATGTATAAGCAGGATATTTTAGGTAGCTGTGCTCATGCAGATATGCTTGGCAAACAGGGTATTATCTCTAAGGAGGACTCCGAGCTTATACATAAAACCTTACTTGAGATACTTGCCGATATTGAAGCAGGCAAGGTTGCCTTTGACGAAAAGGCAGAGGATATTCACATGAATATTGAAACTATCCTTATCCAAAGGATAGGCGATGTAGGCAAAAGGCTTCACACGGGCAGAAGCCGCAACGACCAGGTAGCGCTTGATATAAGAATGTACCTTAAGGAACAGATTGTTGATATCAAGGCACTTGTAAAGGCCTTGCTTGTCGAGATTAACGAAATTGCAAGGGATAACCAAGATACCATTATGCCCGGCTATACACATTTGCAGAATGCACAGCCCGTCACCCTTGCACACCATGTACTGGCTTATGCTGAAATGTTTAAGAGGGATTATGACAGACTTTCCGATGCCTACAAGAGGACAAACGTTATGCCTTTAGGCTCAGGAGCACTTGCAGCAACAACCTATCCTTTGGACAGGCAGGCAGTATGTGATGCGCTTGGTTTTGACTCAATTACCCTTAACAGTATGGACGGCGTAAGCGACAGGGACTTTGTTGTGGAGCTTTTAAGCACGCTTTCAATGATTATGATGCACTTAAGCCGCTTCTGTGAGGAGATTGTACTGTGGAGCTGTCAGCAGTTTAAATATATTGAGCTTGATGACGCATACTCCACAGGCAGCTCAATTATGCCCCAGAAAAAAAACCCTGATATGGCAGAGCTTATCAGAGGCAAGACAGGCCGTGTATACGGTCATCTTATGGGTATGCTTACAACCATGAAGGGTCTGCCCCTTGCCTACAACAAGGATATGCAGGAGGATAAGGAGGGCGTATTTGATGCCGTTGACACAATAAAAATGTGTCTGCCCGTATTCACCAATATGCTTAAAACCATGACAGTAAAAAAAGAGAATATGTATAAGGCGGCAAAGGGCGGATTTATGAACGCTACCGATGCGGCTGACTGGCTTGTTAAGCACGGTGTGCCTTTCAGAGATGCCCACGCAATTATCGGTCAGCTTGTGCTTTACTGTATTAACAATGACAAGAGCCTTGATGAGCTTACTTTAGATGAATATAAGGCTGTAAGCGATGTGTTTGACAACAGCATTTATGACGCAATCAGTCTTGAAACCTGTGTAAATACACGTATTGTTGACGGCGGTCCCTCAAAGAGCTATATTAAAAAGCTTATTGCTGTAAATGATGAATATTTAAAAAACATTTAATAAAAACGGCTGCTGCAAAGCAGTCATTTTTAACATAAATACAAAAGAAGATTTATAATTATGTAAACACTGTATAATGCAGGCAATAATTTGAGGTTGTATTAATTTTTAAAATATGGTATAAATATAGGTAGCGAAATTTATAGGGAGGAAGAACCGTGTTTGATTTTAAAAAGGAAATTTCCAAATATAAGCCAATGCACGAAATTGAAGAAATTGAAAAGGTTATTACCGAAAATGAAGTACAGGATATTATGGATATGTTAAAAATGGTAGAGAGCAAAAAATCTCACGATAGGGAGCAGATGTGATGAGATGTCCTAGTTGCGGTTTTAAATTCAGTAAAGGCAGTATATGTCCCTCCTGCGGAGATAATGCGGCACTCAGGGCGAAGGCCGTCAATATATCCATAAGGCTTTATAATAAAGGACTGGAGCAGGCAAAGTGCAGGGATTTGTCCGGAGCCGTTGAAACTCTGAAAAAGAGCCTGCTTTTTGATAAAAACAATGTTAATGCCAGAAATGTGCTCGGACTTGTATATTACGAGATGGGACAGATGGCAGACGCCCTTGTTCAATGGATTGTAAGCCAAAACATACGCAGTGATAAAAACCTCGCCGTTGAATACCTGCGTATCTACGGTGAAAATATACGAAGCAGTGAAAAAATGGAGGACAGCGTAAGCCTTTACAATGAAGCTTTGGAATACGTTAAGCAGAAAAATGATGACCTTGCCATTATCAGGCTTAAAAAGGCTTTGGATATTAACGGCAAATTTATAGAGGCATTAAACCTGCTCTCCCTCTGCTACCTTATGAGAGGCAGAAACAATGACGCGCTTGATATTGTAAATAAGGTACTGAGGATGGATGTAAACAATCCGATTGCCCTTGGATATTACAGACAGATTTGTCCCGATAAATCCCGTCCTGACCCAAGGACCTATAAAAATGAAATGCGCTATGCCACCTACTATATGCCTCCCGATACAGGCAAAAGCAAAAAGGTCGGCAAGCCCCTTAACCCCGTTATTATGTTTGCCACAGGCTGTATCTGTACCCTTATTGTAATGTTTGTGTTGGTTGTACCAAGTATTACCGAGGATTATAAAATAAATTACGATACCGTCTCTGAGAATTATACCCGTCTTAAAACAGACTATGACGATTTAACAGCAAAGTCAAACGAGGCTGCCGATAAGCTTGCCGCCGAAAACGAGGAGCTTAAAACCCAGCTTAATAATATTAACGCCAAGGAGCTGCAGGAAAGGGTTTCACGTCTTAACACAATAAAAACCGCCTTCGAGGCAGGACAGACCGTACAGGCTGCACAGCAGCTTATTGCCCTTAATACCGACGGCTTCAGTAATGAGGCCGTAAACACCTACAACAGCCTTAAGCAGCAGATACTTCCAAAGGCATCGGAGGAATATTATGAGCTTGGTCAAACCGCCGAAAAGCAGCGCAAGCCTGACGAGGCAAAAACTCATTACAACAACTGCCTTACCTGTGCCTTAAGCGATACTCAGGTTAAGTATGACGCTATGCTGAGGCTTGGTATTATAGCCCAGGAGGCGGGAGATACCTCCAACGCAAAGGCCTACTTCCAGAAGGTTGTGGATAACAGCCCATCACGAAGTGCAAAAAATGAAGCTCAGGAAAGATATGATGAAATTGTAAGTCAGCAGCAAAGCTGACAGAATATACAAATTAAAGCCGATGCTTACAGAAAAAATCTGTCTGCATCGGCTTTTTATAATAATAAGCCTTTACATATAATAGCACCATTAAAAACTTAATTATCCAATAAATCCTGATAACTAACCTCCAAAACCTTTGCAATCATCTTTAATTCAATATCTGTAACAAACCTTTGTCCGGTTTCTATTCTTTGTACTGCATTTTTATCAATATCCAAACCTGCTATCTGAAGCATATCAGCTAACTTCCGTTGTGATGTCTTTTCTGCTCTGGATTTTCTTATAGCTCTTAATTTACTCCCACAAATATTGTTGGTGCCATTTTCTGACTTGTTTTTATACATAAATACGCTCCTAAATTGACATTTAATAATTGTCATTTTTACCATTATATGATAAAATATTAAGCGTATTGACATTTACTAGATGTCAAAATAACTTTATTGGAGGATAAGTTTATGGAAAAATTTTACAACAATTATATTAAGGAAAATTACACCCCGAATTAGACTATATTCCCAGGTCGGAGGAATACCGTAAGCTGCGCAGGGAGCACCGCCACAACTATGAGGACTTTACAGCGCATTTGAATGAGCTTGAGCCTCAATCGGCACAACGGTTTATAGAAATACTGGACGAGCAGCTTGACCTGTTTCCTCTTGAGTTTTCCCAAATGTTTATTGACGGCTTTTGCCTGGGCGTTAAAATGATAATGGAGGTTTATAATAACAACATAACCAAAGACGAATAACCAAACCAAGTAATGCCTTATAAAACACTGTCCCTTATTAAGGCTGATAAAACAAAAGTGTGGTGTCACAAAATTTGATATGCTCCCTTCTAAGTGACAAGTTTTTATTATTTCACTTGTTTACCTAGAAGGGAGCATATCAAATTGCGACATCCCCACCTCTGTTTTAATGGAAGTTATATCAGTCGGCGGTTTTCACTGCCGTACCAACCTTATTTTTTAATCTTGTAAGCAGATAATATGCACAAGGTATTACCAGCATTGTAAGCACCGAGGATATAAGCATACCGTACATAATGGAGCTTGCCATAGGCGCCCACAAGGGACCTCCCGTTACCACCATAGGTATAAGGCTTATAACCGTTGTTATCATACCTACCATAATAGGCCTTAGCCTTGTAACGGAGGCTTCAATAACAGACTCGGTAATCTTTCCCGTTTCCCTGACGTGCAGGTCAATATAATCAAGTATTACAATACCGTTGTTTACAACCACACCCATAAGGCTTATGGCGCCAAGCAGAGCCATAAAACCAATGGGGTAATCCATAATCTTAAGGCCTCCTATAACACCTATAAAGGAAAGAGGTATTGTACCCATAATTATAAGCGGCTTTATAAGATCACTGAACTGGAATACAATTATAAGATAAATAATAACCAACGCTATTATTGTAGGCATAACCATAGATTTAAGAGCATCGGTACGGTTTTCCTTTTCACCTCCATAGGTCATTTTATAACCGTTAGGCAGGTTAAGGGTTTCCATTTGTACCTGTACCTGCTCAAGCACCTTATCGCTTTCATAACCGTCCTCAACAAACATACCTACTGTAATTGTCCTTTCACCGTTAAGGCGCATAATCTTGCTAAGGCTCTTTTCGGTACTTATTTCCGCTATCTGCTTAAGAGGTACATTTTTACCCGTAACAGATGATGTAACAAAAATATTGCCTATTGCGCTGCTGTCCTTTGTCTCATTGTCAGGCAGCCTCATTATAACGGGTAAAGAGTCCCTCTTTATATCCGCCTGTTTTAAGCTTGTTACCTGAGTACCGTTTATTGCCATACGCACAAGCTGTGCCACCTCATAATTAGTAATACCTACCATATTAGCCTTTTCCTCATTGACATTTACGCTGATTTTATAGCCGTAGCTGCCAAAATTATCCTCAATGTTTTTTCCGCCCTCAACCGTGCGCATTTTGTCCTTAACCTGCTCTGCCAGGCTTAAAAGAGTATCTGTATCCTCTCCAGATATCCTCACCTCTATGGTATGGTCAACAGGCAGCGCAATTTCAAGCTGCTTAATATTGACTATTGCGGCAGGTATACGTGCCGCAATTTTGCCTTCAAGTGCGGATATACGGCTACGATTGCCGTTTACAAGTATCTGGGCACGGTTTGTTGCCTGCTGATTTGGCATAAAGGTGACATAGTATTTCATAAAGCCGGTGCCTGTTTCCGCAGCATAGCCCGTAACGCTGTCATCCTCATCAAGTATTGAACAGATTTGACTGACTACCTCTGCAGTTTTATCTGCGGTTGTTCCCTCTTTAAGCGTTACATCCACTATATACTGCTCACGCTCCACAGGAGGAAAAAGCTGTACCTTAAGAGTTGGTATTACAGTCAGGCTTAACCCAAAAAGTATTACAAATACTAGTATTGTTGCAGCAGGCATTTTAAGGCAGACCTTAAGTATTTTTTCATACAGCCTGTTAAATATATTATCCTCCGGTTTTTTAAGCCTGCGCTTTGCGGCACGCTCCTCCTTTTGCGCCTTATCCAGCAGCAGCCAATGTCCCATTGCAGGTACAACTGTAAGGGAGGTTACGTACGAGGCGGCAAGGGCTACCGAAACAAGTATTGGCAATGTTTTTACAAACTTGCCCTCGGAACCCTCCATCATTGCCAAAGGCAAAAAGGAGGCTATTGTTGTAAGGGTTGATGTAAGTATTGGCATTGCAACCTCACTGACACCCTTTGTGCACGCCGTAAACCTGTCATATCCCCTGTCAAGATAAACATTCATATTATCGTTTGAAACTATGCCGTTTGCAACCAGCAGACTAAGCGATATAATAAGAGACATTATTGAAACCTGATGCAGCGGTATCTCCGTTAAAACCATATATCCAAAGACTGACGCAATTACTATCGGTATAGGCAGTGCAACAATAACCGCACTCCTTAAGCCCATGGAAATAATTATCACAATAAGTACCAGCAGTACAGCCATAAACAGGTTGCTATTCAGCAGATTTATTGCATTGTCAATATACTCAGACTGATCGATAAGCCTTGTAAGTGTCATACCGTTATAAAGCTGAGTTTTTTCAAAGCTGTCAATTATTGCATTAAGCTCCTTAATAATATGCGGTATATTTTCACCATCTGTAAATTTTACGCCCACAAGCAGCCCCTTTTCATTCAGAATGTCAAGGCTGCTGGTGGGTTCGTCCATAATTATAACATCCGGATCCATAAGCATCATCCTGGCAATACCGACCCTCTGGCGCTCACCTCCCGAAAGCCTTCCGCCCATACTGCCCATGGGCGTATCATACCCG
>CALIRN010000064.1 GCA_938042265.1 uncultured Eubacteriaceae bacterium | reverse complement strand
AGCATCAGGAATAAAAGCCATACAATTCTGTTTTTTGCGTGGGCAAAAATACTTGTTTTAAGGTAATCGTCCTCAGAAGGGGTTACGGCCGCCATAATTGCGAAGTCCTCCTCGGTTTCGTCCTCGATAACGTCCATTGCATCATCGAAGGTAACAATACCTACAAGTCTGTCTTCCGTATCGGTAACGGGCATTGCCATAAAGTCGTAATGGGTAAGCTGCTTTGCAACCTCCTCCCTGTCGTCGGTGGTTTTAACGGAGATAGGGTTATCCTCCATTATATCACCTATTTTTTTGTCGTAGTCAGACAGCAAAAGCTCCTTGACGGATACGGTGCCAAGCAGTTCCTTTGTGGGTGCAGTAACATAGCAGGTATAAATTGTTTCCTTATCCACACCTGTCTGCCTGATACGGGCAAATGCCTGTTCAACCGTCATATCCAAGCGGAGGGTTACAAACTCGGTTGTCATTATACTGCCTGCGCTGTCCTTTGGATAATTTAAAATTTCGTTGATTATTTTTCTATCCTGAGGGTCGGTATGATTTAAAATACGCTTAACAACTGACGCAGGCATCTCCTCAATAAGGTCAACGGCGTCATCAATAAACAAATCCCTGATTACTTCTTCCAGCTCGGTATCGCTAAAGGCGGTGATGAGAGCCTCACGATTGTCACCCTCCAAATGTGAAAATACATCGGTGGCAAGCTCCTTTGGTAAAAGACGGTAGGTTATTACAGCCTCCTCCTTTGGAAGCTCGTCAAGCAAATCCGCTATATCCGCGGGATTTTCCTCCGACAGCAGGCTTTTAAGGGTTTTATAGTCTTTATTTTTGAGTAAATCAAGTATGCTTTCAAATATCATATTTATCCCTCCGCAACATTTCTTTTAGGATAAGTCCAAATAAACTGTTTGTCAACTGATGGGGAAAACTTTACAAAGCTTTTACAGCTGCTTAATCTTGCTTACAGCCTCCTCTGAGGGGGTTATATAAGCGGTTGGTGGTATATATTACAAATCCGGGCTTGGCGCCGTTGGGCTTTTTAACATTTCTTTTTTCGGTATAGTCAACAGGCACCATACTTGAGGTCTGTCCCTTGCTGTAATATGCTGCAAGGGTGGCTGCCTGTGTCAGTGTGGTATTCGGTACGGGTTTACCCTCCGTAGCTATAATTATATGGGAACCGGGTATCTGCTTTGTATGCAGCCATATATCATTGCTCTTTGCAAAGCGCAGGGTAAGCTCGTCATTCTGCCGGTTGTTTTTGCCTACGTATATATGAAAGCCGTCATCTGAAATAAAGTGCAGGGGAGAAGAACGCCTGCATGACTTCATACCCTTTTGTTGTTTTATGCGCTTAATGTAGCCCTCATCCTTAAGCTCCTCACGTATATCCTTTATATCCTGCTCGTCACGGCAGTTCATTACTGAGGTTAATACGCTTTCAAGATAATCAAGCTCCTCATTGTTTTGTGCAATTTGTGTTTGCAGGGCGATAAAGGTGCGTTTTTCCTTATTATAACGTTTAAAGTATTTTTGTGCATTTTCCGAGGGATTAAGCTCGCTGTCAAGGGGGATGGTGATTTCCTCCATATTTTCGGTATAATAGTTAGGCAGTGTAACCGAGGTCATTCCCTTTTTAATTGAGTAGATATTTGCCGTAAGCAGTTCACCGTAAAGCTGGTAGATATCCCTGTTTTCAATATCCTTAAGGGTATGCTGCTGCATCTCCTTTTTTCTTACACAGCGCTCAATATTGGAGCTTATAAGATGTTTTAAATCCTGCGTTTTTTGGTTCATACGATAGACAAAGTCCTTGTGAGCATAGTAAAACTCTATCAGCTCCGATATTGAATTAAAATGCTTTTTATCCATATTATCAAAACGCTTCATACTGTAAGGGGCAAAGTCTATTATTTTGCCGTATTCATCATAAGCAATTTCGGGGTGAAAAGCCTCAGACTTTATATCCTCAAATATAGCGTTAAAAGCGGAATAAAGCTCTTCAAGCTGTTGGTCTGAAGTTCTTGAAACCGTATCGGAGGAGTCAACTCCCGCACGATAGCAGATTTCATCGGCAGACTGAGGCGAAATGCCCGTATAATTGGTATAAATAAGTGACTGTAGCTTTTTATCAGGGCTTTTTGCCGCAAAAGCCCTAAAATTATCTCTTGTAAGGGAAAGAGGGTCAGTTTTTTCCTGAGAGGGCGGCAGCTCGTATTTTTTGCCGGGCAGCACCTCTCTTACAGAGCTTTTATCGTGGGTGATATGCTTTGCACAATCCAGCACCGTATCGTTTTCGTCAACCAGTATCAGGTTGCTGTGACGCCCCATAACCTCAAGCACAAGCTTTTTAACGGAATAATCACCCATTTCGTTAAGTGACTCCACGTAAATATTTACAATACGCTCAAAGGCGGGCTGTGTAATGTCTATCAGC
>CALIRN010000063.1 GCA_938042265.1 uncultured Eubacteriaceae bacterium | reverse complement strand
AGTCAAGGAAGTACCGCAAAAAAAACATGGAGCTTCCTTTGTCAATTAACCCCCTTTTTATTAATAAATTCTGTCAGTATATTTATAATTTCACTGCAGGTGGGACGCTTGTTATCTATAATATATTTACAACCAACCCGACAATAAAAGTTATTGCCCCTGCATCTTATCCAAGCAGATTTAATGGAGGCGCAAATACTTTTTTCAATACTTTCTGCACTTACATTATTAAGCCTTGACAGTCTTGGATAAAGCACCTTGGTTTTACAGACAAGCAGCTCAGGCTCGTTGCAGCACAACACTATCGCCTGAACAAGATAAGAATATCCCTTAAGATTGGGACTGAAACCGCTTTTATTCAAAACATCTTCAATAATGTTTTTCTGAATGTTTTCTATTTTGCCATCCAAGCTGTCACAATAGTCATAAAATTTTATTCCTGCCCTATTCTCTATAACGATTACCTTAAACATAACAAATTTCCCCCAGGACTGTACGAAAACCAACAATAGCTTGCATACTTGCATTAAATCGGTTGTTATCAAACAAATAACAAAAAGCTGCTTCATCTCTCTAATCTAACTTATTATACAAATTACACATCGAAAAAAACAGCTCTGTACCTTAATATGGTTTTCTGCATTGCTAAAAGTGCTTTTTAATCAACCACCTTTAGTTTTCTCATACTGCCGGTATTTTACAAAATTCTACAGGAGTAATTATATTATTTAACGGCATTTGCTTCAAATACTTTTTGTATATATTAACCAGGCTTCATCTGCCCTCAATCATATCCTCAATATAAATTCCATATCCCTTTGAAGGGTCCTGAATAAAAACATGAGTTATGGCACCAACAAGCCTTCCGTTTTGTAAAACAGGGGCACCGCTCATACCCTGGACAATACCGCCTGTCTGCTTTATAAGCTCCTTATCGGTTATTCTTATTACCATAGCCTTTGAGGCATCCAAACTAAAAGTATTGCTGTTTTCTATTTCAATGTCATATTCGTTAACCCGATTGTCATGAGTAGTTACCAGTATGGTTGCCGGCCCCTCCTTAACCTCATTTTTTAGGGCAATCTTACGGGCTTCGGTGCTTTTATTCGGTAGTG
>CALIRN010000062.1 GCA_938042265.1 uncultured Eubacteriaceae bacterium | reverse complement strand
TTACCCGTAAGAAAAAGCTGCTTGAAAAGCAGAAAGAGGGTAAAAAACGTATGCGCCAGATCGGCAGCGTAACAGTACCCCAGGCAGCCTTTATGAGCGTATTGAAGCTGGACGATGAATAAATTTACAGAAATTAGTTCTCTGCCTGTAATATTTAGTAATTTAAAATATATGTTTTTTAAGACAGCGGTAAATTAATACCGCTGTTTTAACTTATCATCACCCTATTTTATTGGAGTTTATGCAGGATTTTTTATTACAATATTATTAAATATGCCTCAATTTACTTTAAAATTTTTCAAAATTTGATATAATATAATTCGCAGTCCCAAAAAGACAGCTATTATCAAAACAAATATCGGAGGTAACATTATGAGGTATTTAAGGGCAATTACCGCCTTAATATTATCATTTGCAATATTTTCAACGCAAATATCCGCTGCAGGTAAATACATAAATTTAAAGCTTACTTATGACGGCAGCACGCACAATTACAGTGCGGAGGAGGTTAGTCTGTCAGTTGATGGAAAAACCCTTACCGACCTACCTATGCCGCCCATTATTTTTAACAGCTACACCCTTGTGCCCGCAAGAGAAGTTTTTGAGGCACTTGGGGCAGAGGTAACCTGGCTAAGTGATCTTTATCAGGTATATATAAAATATGACGAGCAGGTAGTTATGCTTGAAATAGATTCAAAAAAGGCTTATGTAAACGGTAAGACTCTTGATATGACCATAGCGCCCAAAATTATAAATAATAAAACAATGATTCCCTTAAGATTTGCCTCTGAATCCATAGGTATGGAGGTGGGCTGGGACCCTGATACAAGAGTTGCTTCTGTTTCAAAGCCGACTCCCGCAACTACCACTGCTGCAACTACAGAAGCAACAACCGAGGCTACAACAAAGGCGGCTAATATTTTCAAATCAGGCAGCAGTGCCAATATGAGCGGCTATATATCAGCCGAGTATGATACTGCCGCCATAAACTCACTTACAATGTCCTCCGACAGTGACAGTATGTATCTTGTTAACGCCGACAGTGCAATAAGCACTGTTACGGTAAGCAAGCTGTCAGGAAATATTGTTGCGGTTGATATTAATAACGCACAAAACAGCCTGCCTTATGACAGCTACAATGTATCGGACGATAATGTCATCAGTATAGAGATATCTCAGCAATCGGGGATAAAGCCCGCAACGAGGCTGCTGTTCAATATGAAGTCAGAAAACAATTTCAGACTTTATCTGTCCTCCGACAGAAAAACACTGGGAATCAGTATAGGCACCAACGAAATAACCTCCATTACAATGGACAAGCTTATAGGCGGTGACAGACTTACCATTACGGGTACAAACAAGCCAAGCCTTAAAACTACAACCTCCACTACAGGAGATCTGCTTACTATTGATGTTATGGATGCGGTGTTATCCGATGGCAACGGCAGCTTTGGAGAGGGTAAAGTAGTCAGCGGTGGCAGCTATCACCAATATAATACAAATACTGTACGTATTTCTATAGACCTTAAGGAAAAGGCAGGCTTTACAACCGATATAACCGGCAACAGCGTTTCCCTTACAATTGCAACGGGCATAGATATGAGCAATACCTCCTCAGGCGGCAGCGTCAGGTATGATGAGAATTTAGGGCTTGTACTGCCCGGTGCGGCAGGTATTATAAGCCCATCCAACCTGGTACACAGTGATAATTACAACGATCTTAACTATATACTGACTATGAACGGTAACTTTTCCTCTATAATTGCAGATGATAAAATCACAGTTAATGACGGCAGAATTAAGGACATTGAGATTACCGTAAGCAGCAGTCAGACCACCGTTAAGTTTAATGAAAGCCGTATAATGGCTATGAATGTAACCTCCACCGGCAGCGATTTATACATTAAGCCTGTCCTGCCTAAGGAAAAATATGATAAAATTATTGTCCTTGATGCGGGTCATGGCGGCACCGATGTAGGTACAGGCTATAACGATACCATTTATGAAAAGGATTTGACCCTTTCAATCCTTAATAAGACAAAGGCATTGTTTGATGCAAGCAATATTAAATGCTATGCAACCCGTACAACCGATGTTTATCCTTCTTTTGATGACAGAACTAATCTTGCAGATGAGGGTGACGCATTTGTATCAATACACATTAACAGCGCAGGTACAAACACCACCGCTAGCGGTACCGAAACCTTTTGCCAGTATCCCAATAACCTGGGCAACGGACTTACAAGCTATATTTTAGCAGAAAGAGTGCTTAATAAGCTTCTTGACAGGCTTGGCACTGTTGACAGAAAGGTTAAGAGTAATGACCTGCGTGTACTGAGAGAAAGCCACGTACCTGCAACCCTTGCGGAAATTGGCTTTATAACCAATGCCTCAGACCGTGCTATGATGGTTAGTGATGAAGGACAGAATAATGCAGCACAGGCAATTTATGAGGCCGTAGTTGAACTGTTTGACGAATATCCTCCGGTAAGGTAATGAAAAGACCACTTCGAAAATGAAGCGGGCTTTTCAGTTAAACCGACAAATGATATTTATTCATCCAATAATTAACCTGCAATAAATATGCCATCATCTGCGGAGCCGCCATTAGCTGCCCAAACCAAGGCTTACCGTAATCTGACGGTGAGGTTATAAGCCGAATGACGGCTGTTTTATCAATAAGGCTGTTCAGCGGCTGCTGACTGTCTGCCAGCACATTTCTTAATCTCTCCTTTAAAATCACCTCATATTCCGGATTATAGGTTTTGGGATAAGGTGATTTTCTGCGGTAAAGTATTTCATCCGGCAACAGCCCCTTTGCGCTGTCACGAAGCAAGCCCTTTACCACACCATTATGACACTTATACTCCCACGGTACATTAAACACATACTCAATTATCCTGTGATCAGCAAAGGGAACTCTTGCCTCCAGTCCCGAATACATGGAGGCTCTGTCCATTCTGTCAAGGAGAGTTGTCATAAACCATTTTATATTAAGATAGGAAATTTCTCGCCTGCGTTTCTGTTCACCTCTTTCCCCCTCCAGCACAGGCACCTGATTTATTGATTTAGTATAAGCGGATTTTACATAGCTTTCCAAATCAAGCTCCCTTTCAAGCTCAGGCTTTAATATACTCATTCTTGGCTCCATGTTTACGGACCATGGAAAGGTATCCGCCTTAAAAAAATCATCCCTGTGAAACCATGGATATCCTCCAAAAATTTCATCAGCACATTCCCCCGTAAGGGTTACCTTGTTATGCTCCTTTACCTTTCTGCAAAAGTACAAAAGAGAGGCATCCACATCAGCCATACCCGGTAAATCCTTTGCATCAACTGAGGTATACAGTTCGTCGGCAAGCTCCTTTTGACAGCAAAATAAATAAGTATGATTCAGGTTATATGCCTTAAGCATTTTATCAACATAGGGTCTGTCCTGCTCCGGCTGAAAGCTGTTGGATTTAAAATACCTGTCATTTCCCTCAAAATCAAAGGAAAAGGTATTAAGTCTGCCTCCTTTTTTTTCAAGATGCCTGCTTGCCAGCGCCGTAACTATACAGGAGTCCACACCGCCCGATAAAAATGAGCATACAGGCACATCGGATACCATCTGTCTTTCTACCGCATCTCTTAAAAGATAGGATGTATACTCAACAGTTTTTTCATAACTGTCAGTATGCTCCCTGCTTTCAAGCTGCCAATATTGCTGTTCCTCAAAGCCTGCGGGAGAAAATATACCAACGCTTCCGTAATTAATTTCCCTTACATTTTTAAATACACCGTTTCCCTCCGTTCTTGCGGGACCCAGTCCGAAAATTTGACGCAGACTGTTCAGATCAATTTCAGGCTTAAAGTTTGGATATTCAAAAAGCGCCTTTGGCTCTGAGCCGAAAATAAGTGTATCTCCCATAACCGTATAAAATAGAGGCTTTATACCGCACCTGTCACGAAACAGCATTATTCTTTTTTCACTGCTGTCCCACACTGCATAAGCAAATATACCGTTAAGAAGCTTAACACTGTCTATACCGTACTCCATATATGCGTACAAAATAACCTCTGTGTCGGTAGTTGTTTCAAACTGATAGCCCTTGGAAAGCAAATCCTCCTTAAGCTCATCGCAATTATAAATTTCACCGTTATATATTATTGCATAGGTTACTCCGTCCCTGCATCGTATAATCGGTTGATTTCCACCGTAAAGGTCACGTATTGTAAGCCTTGTCTGTGACAAACCGCAGCAGGGAGTAAGATATTCACCTATGGTATCACGTCCTCTGTGTGCAATAGCCTCACGCATTGCAACAAGTACCTTTGTCCAGCGGCTTTTTTCTCTGGTGTAATCAATATTAAAATTGGTAAATCCCGATATTCCGCACATATTTTACCTCGCTTTATGTTTATTACTATATATGTTATTCAGCATGGCAAAATAAAATACGGATTTGTCAAATTTGTTTTTTTACGGTTGCATATTCATCATTTAAACGATAATAGGGACAAGCAAAATTTGATGAACGCATATATCTTTCCGTTTCGTCCTCATCCAAAGAAACCTGACAGGAGTAAATGCCGTCCTCATCATCATATACATAAAACAAACACTGCTCACAGTTAGTTGATTTTTTCATAATATCTTCCTCATAGTTTTTATACATTATAATATCTTGCGCGATGACCTGATGTGTTTTGTCATTAAATGTCTGCACGTGCAGGCACAGCGTCTACTTTCCCCGTTATTATACTATATCTGCAAGGAAAACAAAGCTACAAGCCCTGTTTTCACCGGATATGGTGCGAAATAGGTCGCTTTAACGACCTATGCGTAGTATAATGCAAGCTTTTGTGGAGACCGTTTCAAGTTTTGTGTAAACACTAAAAACTGATGTATTTAATAACAAGGATAGGACAAGGTAAAATGTTCTATCCTTGTTTATAGTATACAGCTAAATTTTATATTGTCAATGTACTAATTTAACACTGCTTTAATACGTTCTTCAAAATATATTACAGGCTGTGCTCTTATTTTGCCCCAATCCTGCCTATGACCTGTCCATTTTTGGGTAATATCCATAGCTGCCAGATACAGCAGTACAGCATTTTTTAAGGCTGTCATCAGTTGAAAAAACTGATTTATTGACTATAGTTCACGAACATTTTTATCACTCTTTACATTATACTACATCTTATCAAAAAAAGACTACCCCTTAGGGTAGTCTTTTTAGACAAGCTGAGGGGCCGTTGCATTATGCAACAGCCCCGCTTTTATTCAGCTACAAATTTATCATCCTTATAATCAATGGTCACATCTGCACCATTCACAAACTTACCCTCAAGTATATACTCAGCCAGCATATCCTCAATATTGGACTGGATTGCACGTCTTAACGGTCTTGCACCATACTGACGGTCAAAGCCAACCTCGGAAATCTTATCAATAGCAGTGTCCGTAACCGTAAGATCAATATCCATATTTTCTTTCATTCTGGATTTAACCTCATCAAGCATAAGACCTGCTATAATTTTAATTTCCTCCTTTTCAAGGCTGTGGAATACTATTATATCATCAATACGGTTAAGAAACTCAGGGCGGAAAATACTTTTAATATCCTCCATAACACCCTTCTTCATTTCATCATAGGTCTTTTGCCCCTGTCCACCTTCGCCGTTTACAAAGCCAAGACGCTTTGATGAATCCACAATATTTCTTGCACCTGCATTTGATGTCATAATAATTACGGTATTCTTAAAATCAACCCTTCTGCCCTGAGCATCGGTAATATGTCCGTCATCAAGCACCTGTAAAAGGATATTGAATACATCGGGATGAGCCTTTTCAATCTCATCAAACAGTATTACGCAATAAGGCTTTCTCCTTATCTTTTCACTGAGCTGACCGCCCTCGTCATAGCCTACATAGCCGGGAGGTGAGCCGATAATTTTTGATACGCTGTGCTTTTCCATATATTCACTCATATCAACTCTTATCATTGCATCATCATCACCGAAAAGCACCTCTGAAAGTGCCTTTGAAAGCTCGGTTTTACCTACACCTGTAGGACCTAAAAACAGGAAGGAGCCAATAGGTCGCTTTGGATCCTTAAGACCAACCCTGCCTCGCCTGATAGCCTTTGCCACAGCCTTTACAGCTTCGTCCTGACCGATAACTCTCTTATGGAGAATTTCCTCCATATTCCTGAGTCTTTCACTTTCCTCCTCCTGTAATCTCTTAACGGGTACACCTGTCCAGCTTGAAATTATATCCGCAATCTCATTTTCGGTAACTATCTGGGCATTATCCGCATTTTTATCCTTCCAAGCGTTTTTAGCCTCATCAAGGGCCTTTCTTGTTTCGTCCTTGATTTCACCTACTCTCTCATATTCCTCAGTTTTAATTGCAGACTCCTTTTCGCTTTCAAGTACAGTTAATCTGTCCTCCAACTCCTTTATTTCAGGAGGTGCGGTAAAGGTACTAAGCCTTACCTTAGAGGCTGCCTCGTCAAGTGCATCAATAGCCTTATCAGGTAAAAATCTGTCGGTAATATACCTTGCCGAAAGCTTAACTGCCGCCTCAATGGCAGCATCCGTAATTTTAACACTGTGGTGTGCCTCATACTTATCCCTCAAGCACTTAAGCATTTTAACGGCATCCTCCTCGCCTGGCTCGTCAACCTTTACCGGCTGAAAACGTCTTTCAAGCGCGCCGTCCTTTTCAATGTACTTTCTGTACTCATTAAGTGTGGTTGCTCCTACAATCTGTATTTCGCCTCTTGCAAGGGATGGCTTTAAAATATTTGATGCATCAATGGCGCCTTCTGCACCGCCTGCACCTATTATGGTATGCAGCTCATCAATAAACATAATTACGTTGCCTGTATTCCGTACCTCGTCAAGCACCTTTTTAATTCTGTCCTCAAACTCACCCCTGTACTTACTGCCCGCAATTAGGGAGGAGATATCAAGGCTTACAACCCTTTTACTTTTCAGTATTTCAGGCACGTCACCATTGGCAATTTTCTGTGCGAGGCCCTCCACAATGGCAGTTTTGCCCACACCCGGGTCCCCTACAAGACACGGATTGTTTTTGGTACGCCTGCTTAAAATCTGTATAACACGTTCAATCTCCTTATCCCTGCCAACAACAGGATCAAACTTGTTGTCTGACGCCATCTGCGTAAAATCTCTGCCATATTGGTTTAATGTAGGGGTACCGTTGTCACCCTTAGCGCCTTTTGCACCCTTGCCAAGTGGCTTTGAAGCAGGAGCCTCATCACTGCCCTCGCCAAGCATCTCCATAATATCATCAATCAGCTTCTGAGGATTTACGCCAAGTGCTGACAAAATCCTTACAGCATAGCTCTGTCCGCTTAAAATATCATTTTCCGATATAAGGGCAATAAGAATATGTTCTGTACCTATATAATTAGTACCCATTGAATATGCCGCTTCATAGCACTTCTGAACAGTTTTTTTAGTTCTGGGAGTAAAATCATTCTGGCTAAGCTGAGTAGCCGAGCCGCTATTTTCTCCTACCATTTCCACTATTTTATTTTTAATATCCTCCTCTGTTACACCCTGCATTTCCAGTGCCTTGCCTGCAACGGAATCACTTACATGAGCAAGCCCAAGCAAAAGATGCTCGGTGCCAATATAGCTGTGCCCCATCTGTGAAGCAAGCTCTACTGCACTTTGTATAACCTCATAGGCCTTTTTAGTAAAGTTAGCAGCCATAATTACAACCTCCTTTTATACAAAAATCTCCTTTAAGTACTTTGCTCTTTCGGTATCTCTTTCAGCCTCATTGGCACTGTGTCCTATCCTGCTTTGGAGATTACCGCCCTGTACATTCATCATTACATTATAAATATTGGTTTTACATAAATTATTGTCAATAATTCCGCTTACCATACCCAGCCTTACTCTGGAAAGCAAATCCATTGCCTCAGCAGAGCTGATTTTAACACAATACTTTAATGCTCCAAGAGCTCTGTAGGAAACATCCTCCAACTCAATACGCTGATTTTTAAGCACCTGTTCCCTTAAGGCATTTTCCTTGTCAATTATCTGTGAAGCAATATTCTTAAGGCTTTCCATTATCTCCTTTTCACTCTTACCTAAAGTAATCTGATTGGAAATTTGATAGATTGCGCCGAGTGGCTTTGAGCCCTCACCGTAAATGCCTCTGATAGTCATACCAAACTTGCTTACATTAGATGCAAGCTGAGCAATTCTGCCATTGTTCTCAAGCATTGGCAGATGCAGCATAAAGGAGGCTCTTAAGCCGGTACCAGTATTTGTAACACAGGCCGTAAGATAGCCAAACTCATCATCGTAGGCATATTTTACGCTTTCACCTATCAGGCTGTCAATTCTGTCAGCCTCCTCCCATGCTTTATCAATATTATATCCTGGACACATAGCCTGTATCCTTATGTGGTCCTCTTCATTTATAAGGATATTCACGGAATTATCTTCATTTACAAGCACACCACAGGGAGTCTGCTTTTGTATCAGCTCCGGGCTTACGATGTGATTTTCCAGCATGGCAAGCTTTGCCGTTTTATCAACCTCAGGCATATAAAGGTATTTAAAGGCTGAGCCAAGAGGAGTTCTGTCATTTATTACTGAATCCTTAACCTGATTTACAAGCCTTTTTGCCTGCTCTGATGTAAGCCTCCGCGGAAAAGGATAGCCCTTGATATTTCTTGCAAGCCTTACTCTGCTTGACAGCACCACATTATTGTCCAGTGCCTTTTCCTCATACCATTTTGTCATAGACTTATTCCTCCTTTCCATTTAATGCCCTGATTTTATCTCTTATTTCAGCAGCCCTTTCATATTCCTCATTTCTAATGGCAAGGTCAAGCTCATTTTTAAGCTTTTCTTCTTCCGTCAGTTCCTTAGGTGCCGTTTTTGCTTTAATCCTTCGCGCCTCATCACTGCCCTTGCCCGTATGCTTAACACTACCCTGAATATTTTTAAGCACTCCTCTTACTCTGTCTCTGAAGGTATCATAGCAGTCGGGACAGCCCAGCTTACCTCCATTTACAAAGTCATCAAAGGTAGCTCCGCAAGCACCGCATACATCAGTACCCTTGCTTGTGAAAAGACCATCACCGTAAAGCATACCACCCTGACCCATTCCATTTAAAAAGCCCTCGAACAAGTTGTCAAAGGACATATTGGTATCATTAAGAAGATTGGAGGCAGCAGCACATTTATCGCATAAGTCATACTCTCTTACATTACCGTTAATGTTTTGTCTGATATGAACAGTGGCCTGATTTGATTTACATTTATCACATAACATTTTACATACCTCCCGTTAGTTTAAATTAGATATTTTTCCTTTTTGTTTACAAACGAAGTATAACATTATTTTTGTTAGCCATCAAGCTTGTTGAGTGCTAATTAAAACTTATTTTCTTTTTAAATCTGACTTAATCTTATTATTTCTCGTTTTTTCTCACTTTTTCATTTTTTTCGAAAATGTGTGCTAATAGCAAAAAGCCCGGTTAAACCGGACTTTTTATTAATCTGATAAGGAATTTTTTAATTTTAATCGCATTTCAAGCTTTCATTTACACATTCAATAAAATTATTTGTAGAGTTTCCCGTTCTTTCTGACTCTACGTGACCAAATCCCCACACGGTTTCAAAATCCACTTCACTGCCACCGTAAGCCTTTAGGGCAAGAACAAGATTTAATTCAGTTGATAAGATTTTGTCACCCTGATTAATTCCTGTACGTATTCTCCAGTATTTAGCGACCTTTGAACTGCTATAGCCCTCATAATAGTCGGAAATATAATACATAGGATTATACATATTTATACGATAAGCTGCCGTATTTCCTTGGAGTCTGTTTTATTAAAATGCAGCTAGGCTTCACCATATTCCGTATCATTTAACAATTCAGTCATTATACTGTCAAAATGGGTACTCTTACCATATCCGTATCCAAAAAGAATGTTCTCTCCCTGGATTGACTCTAAATCATCAAAAGCATCAACATTCTTGCTTACGCTCTTACAATTGATTACAAAGTCCTCAACACTTGTAATAGTTGCTGTATTTGTTGTGCTATCACAATTAATCCAGTTTACATTTTTATTAAGACTGTCAATACATTCCTGAACGGTATTATAAGTTACACTTTCCTCTTTATCACGACATATTTTTTTATTATTTCCTGAAGGTGGTATCCTGAAGGAAATTATTAAGATAATGCTCAATTAAGCCCTTAAAATAATCATAATAGCTGCCTGATATATACCGCTATCCGATTTCGTTAAAGTAAGGACATTACCTTCTTCCTTTTTATAATAAAAAAGCATTAAAATACAATTAACTTTTAAAAGGCTTTTCATTAAATTATTGTCATATTTTATTCTACAGCAGAGGTGAAATTAATCTTGAAAAAGCCTCTCTAACCCTGGTAAGTCTGCTCCTTGACTCATAAATCTCCTTAGTTATCTCCCTACAGTCCTTAAAATCAATTTCAAACTGCTTATCAACCTGAGCTGTAACCTGTTCATTATAAATAAAGGCATTAATCTCAAAATTAAGCTTAAAGCTGCGTATATCCATATTGGCAGTACCTATGGAGCTTATCATACCGTCCATTGATATAACCTTGGAATGAATGAACCCCTTTGTGTACTCATAGCACCTTACGCCTGCGTCAAGCAGTTCACCCAGATAGCTTAAGCTGCCCCAGTATACAAAAGGGTGGTCTGGCTTTGCAGGTATTATAATTCTTACATCAACTCCCGACAATGCAGAGGTTTTAAGCGCCTCAAGTACACTGTCATCAGGTACGAAATACGGAGTTGCAATATATATGTTTTTATCTGCCTCGGTTATCATTTTAAAATATCCGTACTGAACATTGTTCCACCTTGTATCGGGGCCGCTGGAGATAATCTGCATTGCAACGGGATTATCCTGCTTTGACACAGGCGGAAAATATTTATCACCGGGATAAAGCTTACTGCCCTTTGTATAATTCCAATCCATGGCAAAACGCAGTTCCATATCGCGCACACAGTCTCCCTCAACCCTTATATGGGTATCGCGCCAAAAGCCAAAGCGTTTAACTCTGCTTACATATTCATCCCCTATGTTAAGTCCGCCTATATAGCCTATTTTACCGTCAATTATGGCAAGCTTACGGTGATTTCTGTAATTTATTCTTATCCATCTTGGCGGCAAAAATAACTGTACCTCACCACCTGCCTGCTTCAACGGCTTATTAAAATTTGGAGAATTAAAGACATTACCTACTCCGTCATACAAAAATTTTACCTCAACCCCCTGTTTTGCCTTTTCAGCCAAAGCATTAATAATTGCTCTGCCCAGCTCATCATCACGCACAATATAATACTGAAGGTGTATAAAGCTTTCCGCCTCCCCGATATCCTTAAGCAAAGCTTTAAACTTGCTTTCCCCCTCATTGTATAAGGTGAGGGAATTATTGGTATGATAGACACTTGCAGCAGAACGCATATTCATAATAACTACATTATTAAGGTACTTAGTATTTGGAATAGGCAGAATATTGTCCTTTTTTAACACATCAAACTGCTTGTGAAAAAGCTCCGGATTTTTCTGCATAATACCATAAACCATTTTTTCATCACTTACAGCTTTTTTTGCAAATTTTATATGCTTTCTGCCCTCAAAACCAAATATAAGATACAGCACCCATCCGAATACAGGAAAAATTGCAAGCACCATAAGCCATGCCCATATAGTACCCGGATTTTTCCTTTCATAAAATACTACAAAAAAAGCAAAAAAACAATTAATGATAATACATACGTCAATTAAAATTTCAAAAAAATCACTTATCATTTTACCCTCCTTTTATAATTGACATAATGCTCCTATGTGATATAATTATAATATATTAATTACTTTAGGAGGACTATAACTATGGTAACACCAGATGAATGTTTATACTGCAAAAATAAAGAAAAGCTCGATTCACTTATGATTTATATTGCCGACCTCGGGGTAACAAAGCTTTATCTTTTCAAGGAGCAGACCTATTACGGACGCTGCGTAATCGCCTACAAGGACCACGGCAGGGAGCTTTACGACCTCACCGCTGATGAAGCTGCTGCCTTTATTGCCGATATGCAAAGAGCAGGTATGGCTATTAACAAGGCTGTAACCCCCGCAAAGGTTAATTATGGTATGTTCAGTGATACCCTGCCACATCTCCATGTACACATTGTACCTAAGCAGGAGGGCAGCTATGGCTTCGGCGGTACTTTTGAAATGAATGTAAACCCACCAAAGTACCTTTCCGATATCGAATATAAGGAAATTATTTCAAAGATTAAAGCTAACCTTTGATTTATTATATCACTAAATACGAATTTTTTACAATATTGTTTAAAAGACCTTGGCTGTATTACCAAGGTCTTTTAAATTACGCTTTATATAAGATATATAAAATACGCCCCATAACTAAGAAGCATTATCGCACCTCCCCAATGCTTAAGCTTATGTTCCCTGTTAGATACAAATATCAAAAGCAGTAAGACAGAGCCTGCACATATTATACTGTCCACTAAAAAGCCTGTTTGATATTCAACAGGTGTAATAAGCGCAGATATGCCTATAACAAACAGTATGTTAAAAATATTGCTGCCTACAATATTGCCTATTGCTATATCCGTATTTCCCTTGCCTGCCGCTATAACACTTGTTACAAGTTCAGGCAGAGAGGTACCGAACGCAACTATTGTAAGTCCTATAAATCTTTCACTCATACCGCATATTTTAGCAATAGCGGTTGCAGCATCAACAGCAATATTACTGCCTGCAACTATTACAACGCAGCCTATCAAAACAAACAGCAAAAGTTTTGCCGGTTTTTTACCATTTCTTGTTTTTTCTTTTTCTTCATCAGCATCAGTTGGTCCCTGTTTCGCCATAATAAACAGATATACAAGATACATGGCAAACAGCACCAGCAAAACAATACCGTCAAATAATCCCACGTAATTATCAAACAGACCTATTGCTGAAAATACTGCTGAAATTATAATTACAAATGGTATTTCGTATCTTATGGTTGACTTCTGCACAGCAAGAGGTGCAATTAATGCGGTAAATCCCAAAATAACAAGTATATTAAGTATGTTGCTGCCCACCACATTACCCACAGCTATATCGGCACTTCCCTTAAGCGCTGAGGATATGCTTATTGCTGCCTCCGGGGCACTTGTGCCCATAGCAACTATGGTAAGACCAATAATAATCTCAGGTATTCCCAGCCTATCAGCTATGCCCGAAGCCCCGTCAACAAACCAGTCTGCTCCCTTAATAAGCATTGCAAAACCCGCAACAAGCAACAAAATCTGTAAAAATACTTCCATTTTTCTTCTCCTTTGCAAAAAAATAAAGACCCACAAACAGTAGTATACCCACTTACTGTCTATGAGTCTCATCGTTTAATGTAATACCGGGCACAAACACCTGTACCTAGCTGACGATAGTACCGCATACAAAACGTATACCGATTACTCCCTCTTGACATTGAAAGAATATCATATAAGTTAAATTTTGTCAAACTGTATTTTTGCGGTTTAACCAAGCCACTCCTTCGTCAGAATACCCTCCCTGACACAGGCAGCATAAAATGTGGTAACAGGTATCATAAGCTGAGCAAAGTTTTTGGTACCGGGACCCACTGAAAGAACAGTATCCTCCACAGACCTTTTTTGTCCGGCACCACCGCCGCCTGCACCTATGCTCAGTATATATTTAAGGGTTGGTATGCCTGCTTTAAGATATCTATTATCCCCGGTAAGCTCATAAGCTATTGCCAGTGCTTCAAGAATAATAGGATTATTTCCAAAGCGTTTAAGACTTGGTAGCTCCTTATAATAAAAAAGTCCGTTATCAAGCCTTGCATTTTCCACCAAATCATCTACTGCTCTTAATATCATTGCCCTTATTTTTTCCTGAGGACGTACACGATAATATCTCATAAGGCTTGCAACCGCAACGGAAATCATAAATACCACTCTTATTTCTGTATTATCGGTATAGGGTGACAGCCATAGACCGTACTTTTCTTCCCAAGCCTCAAAGTGTGATACAATCCAGTCACACTTGTCAAGCCAGCTTTCGTCATTTGTTTCCTTATAAAGTGCCACAAGGGTACGCATAGCCCAGCCTGTTTCCCTTGCATTTATTTCACCCTTATTTTGAAACTGAGGTGTTTCCAGTAATCTTAAATCAGTTTTTCCTATTTCTATTGCCGCATTAAAGGCATCTCTGTCACCTGTAAAATGATAGTAGTCCAGAAGTCCCTCTACCCACTGATGGCTGCATTCAATTTTTCCATTTTTACAGTGACCGTTTGTATGTTCCCACTGTCCGTTTAAATGCAGCGGATTTTTACTGTAATGGCAAATATCCACATCAAGCCAATGCCTACCGCTTACAAGCAGATAATCAAGAAACCGCCTTACACCAGTCCTTGCATACATCAATGCACAGGCGTGGGAATAGTCATACTCATTATTTGTCCACACCAGCTCACCGTTTCCTCTGCCCTGTAAGGTATAGCCCATATCAGGAGCATCGCCCCAGTTAAGCATACCATAGCATCTGGTATGCTCATCCGCTTTGCTCTGTAAAAACATTTCAAGTGCAATTATTTTATTATGGGTAAATATATCATCAAAAATTCCGCTTTCCTCAAATACGGCAGGTGAAACTTTCGGCTTATTTGGCATCTGATACCTTGTAGAGGTATCATTAATTACCTCTAATTCCTCAAATGGTTTATGAAAATCAAACAGCACCCTCTGTTGCCTTGCCATACCGCTTTGCATTACTATTTTACCTACACCTTCCGGTACAAGCTTTACACTAAAACCGTTTTTATCGGCACAAACAGCCTTTGGAAAGTTCTGCTGTGCCTGATAGACAGTCGCACAAAGTCCGCTTTCATCATCGGTACAATCTGCAAAAAAGGTACCATAAAACACCTCTGCATTTTGTTCGTTCGCCTCAAAAATAAGCATCTGGTCATCAATAATCTGACTAACCTCTGAGCCGTCCTCACTTATATTATAGCGTGTTTTATAATTTGAGATACCCACTGCACATCTTCTGTTGCATTCATAAAGCTTGTGGTGCCTTATTTCAAGACTTTTAATTTCAAGAGGCTTTTCGGTGGTATTAGTTATTCTGTAGGCAAGCTCAATCCATGGCTTATCCTTATAGCAACAAAGCTTTATCTCTGCCTTATATACCTTTTCATCCTTATATCCGTGAAAACCCGTACCCTTTAATACTGCACAAACCTCTCCATTTTCCACAAGCTCCCATTCCTCTGCCTTAAAGCTGTACTCTATGCCATTGCCGTCGATAAGGCAAGGCACGGATATGTAATCACTGCCAAAGCACATATCATTATATTTTATCTCCTCAAAAAGAGTATTAATATCCTCTGATACCTGAAAGGCTACTGCCCCTGTATTGACCCTGTGAGCGTCAGCATTAATTTTTTCAAAGCTCCTGCTGTCCGATTTTAAATCAAGACAATAGTCAACAGCCTTTCCTGCAGGTACCTTTGCCATAAATCTTACAAAAAGCCATTTAATGCTTCCGTCTCTCTCGTATGCCGTC
>CALIRN010000061.1 GCA_938042265.1 uncultured Eubacteriaceae bacterium | reverse complement strand
ACCTTTGGGGACACCGCAACATCCTGTCCAAGTGCAATACCGGAGACTTTTTCGGGGAGCCTTACGCCGCCACTCCCGGTGCCGCCCGCAGGCGGTTTTATCGGGCAGATTTCCCCTGCCGGGATGTCCAGGCATAAAAACAGCGGACAACCGTTTTAGGGTTATCTGCCGAAAGGTGCAGAATGATCTATTCACCTGACAGATCAGGAGATTTCAGATTCCGATTTCCGAATAAATTCCTTCGATGAAGGGAGATTTATATTCAATATAACGTTCAATATCGTCAGGGTATTTTTTCGCTCCCTCTTCTTTTATAAGAGAATATTTTCGCACAGCATCGGGATGTGTCCGAAGGTAATTTCTAAATGCGATGTGTCTTTTCAGCTCCGGTGAATCAGCCGGACACACATATAAATGATGTTTTTTCAGGTGATCTTTACCATCGTAGCGAAATGCCTCTCGTCCCGGAATACCGAGGTCTCCTTCATATTGATAACCAATTTTCTCCAAGGCAGAAATAGTATCTTTCAAAGCGTTGTAATCCTTAATAACTACATCTATATCAATAATCGGTTTTGCAGACAGCCCCTGCACGGAAGTACTCCCCACGTGTTCGATGCTAATTGCCAGCTGCCCAAGAGCATCCGTAAGTTCATTCTGTATTTTAAGAAAATCATCGTCCGCATTTATCGGTGGTCTTATATTCATAAGCGAGCGTAAAAGCCGTTTTTTATCAGATATGTTTTGGGGTATTTGTATATCGGCTTGCTGTTCGTTTATGAGATAGGTTATTAAATAGTTTAATCGCTCTGTTTGCGTCATTTTCATTATTTCCTTTCTACTGCATTGACGGGACAGATATTCAAGCAATTTCTGCAATGCAGACAATTTTTATGATTTAATATATCTTAAAACATAAGCGTAATTTTGTAAAGTACGCACTTTATTGTGCCGTAGTTTCTTTTAGGTAACTATGTTGACAAATATGGGGCAAACTGTATAATATATCCATACAGTATTTTTGAAACATAGTATCAAAAAAACACTTACAGGAGGTTAAGAATATGAAAAAAGAATTACCCGCTTGTCCTGTGGAAACTACTTTAATGTTAATATCTGACCGTTGGAAGGTGCTTATTATTCGCGACCTATTGGACGGTACAAAGCGTTTCGGAGAATTAAAAAAATCTGTCGGAAATATCTCGCAAAAGGTATTGACTTCAAATCTCCGTTCAATGGAAGAGGACGGGCTTTTAACGCGGGAGGTTTTCCCCGAAGTGCCGCCAAGAGTTGAATATACTCTTACCGAAACAGGTTATAGCTTAAAGCCTATACTTGACTCAATGGTAAAATGGGGCTCTGATTATCAAAGCAGAAAAATGGACATTTAGAACCACATTTTGAAGGTATGTAGTATAACTATACGCACTACCCATTTTTGAGCAATTTTGCGACCAAAAAAGTGAGTGTTTATGCGGTTTTCCAAATCCCAAATGTCCCTAAAATGCGGACGTTTGTTCCACTATTGCGTGACATTTAGGCATAGAAAAATAGACTATCGTTTTTGAAAACAATAGTCTATTTTAAATCCTGCTTGACAGACAATTACTTTACTGTCTTAACAGTGTCCGCCTTAATGTTGTCTGTTTTTTTATTTGCTTTTATACAAGATTATAAACACCAATTAATATTATAAGTGAGCCTGACAGCAGGGTACATATTTGTGTATTAATCTTCCTGCCTATTATACCTCCAAGCCAAATACCAAGCACGATAAAGAGCATTTGCATTACCATGGCGGCAGGCGGTAGAATAAAGGAAAGGTGCATACTTCCCGCACCTATACATATACCAACCGAATCCAGTGACAGAGCAAGACCAAGAAAAAATGCTTCTGTTTTATCAATATTTCCGGATTTATCCAAATCGCTCTCCTGAGGAGAGCGTACTATTTTTACGGTACGACTGCCTGTGCTGTCGGGTTTTTCGCAGCTTTGTACAATGACCCACAATCCCATACCGATTAATATAAGGCTGCTTATGAGGCTGCCTGTATTTTCGGAAAGCAGGTATTGTATACCCGTACCTGTCAGCATAGCAAGGGTTATTATAAAAAATCCCGTCAGGCTGATTATAACAGCGGCAGAAAATCCCATTTTTATTTTTCTTACTCCAAAGGATATTCCAAGCCCCACGGCGTCAACACTCATTGCGACAGACAGTAATAATACAGTAAACACGGCTATCACCTCTGAGGTATGATATGCAGAAAACTAATAATGTGCTACATTAAATCAGTGCTTGCTGTATTGGAATAATTTACCACTTGTCCCAATATAATGTTATAAGCAACTAAAGTAAAATACATTACGAACAGGAGTGGTATAATGAACAATCTGCACAGCCGGACTATAAGGGAATGTGTAAAGGAGCTTAATACCAGCCTTAGCGGCGGCTTAAGCAGTGAGGAGGCAGAAAAAAGGCTAAAGCGTGACGGACCTAATCGTCTTGCAGAGCAGAAGAAAAAATCAATTTTGCTTTGCTTTTTGGCACAATTTAAGGATTTTATGGTAATTGTACTTATAATAGCCGCTATAGTCAGCTTTTTTACAGAGATGTACAGCGGCGGAGGCTTTATGGACTCTATTATTATTATTGCTATAGTGGTGCTTAATGCTGTTATAGGTGTAGTGCAGGAGAGTAAGGCGGAAAAGGCAATTGAGGCACTTAAACAGCTGACAGCGCCTCACTGCATCGTAAAGCGTGACGGACATTATATTGATATTGAGGCGGACAGGCTGGCGGTAGGAGATATAATCAGGCTCACTCAGGGTAATATGGTGCCTGCGGACTGCCGTATTACGGAAGCCCATGCCCTCAAGGCATCGGAGGCTAATTTAACGGGAGAGTCAGTGCCCGTTGACAAGCTTGCAGAGGGGGTTCTGCCTGAAGATACCCCTCTTGGTGAACGGTGTAATATGCTGTATATGGGTACAAGCATAGCAATGGGCAGATGTGATGCTGTTGTTTGTGCTACGGGTATGCGAAGTGAAATGGGTAATATAGCGGATATGCTTGCATCTTCTCAAAATGAGGATACTCCGCTGCAGCAAAAGCTTAACCATACCGGTAAATTACTGGGGATAGGTGCGCTTTTTATCTGCTTTGCCATATTTATAATGGGCTTAATAAGACATCTGCCTTTTTTTGATATGTTTATGACCTCGGTAAGCCTGGCGGTTGCGGCAATCCCTGAGGGACTGCCTGCGATAGTTACCATAGTGCTTGCCATAGGCACCAAGAAAATGGCCGAAAGACGTGCGGTTGTAAGAAAGCTGCCTGCGGTTGAAGCTTTGGGAAGCGCCTCTGTAATATGCTCCGATAAAACAGGCACACTTACACAGAACAAAATGCAGGTTACGGAGATAAGCTCAAAGGACAGACAGCTTACTTTGACACTTATGGCTTTATGCAATGACAGTGAGCTTGATGAAAATAACATGGCAAAGGGCGAGCCTACGGAAAATGCTCTTGTTGAAGCGGCACAGGCAGAGGGTCTTAATAAAAATGACCTGGATAGCCTTTATCCCCGCATTGACGAATATCCCTTTGACTCTGCTTTGAAGCGTATGACAACCGTACATAGGTATAACGGCTCAAACCGCTGTATTACCAAGGGTGCGCCGGAGCATATATTACTGCTTTGCACACATTATCTCTCAGAGGGAAAAACTGCTCCGATAACAGAGGAAGTGAGGCAGAGGATACTTGCGGCAAGCAATTCAATGTGCGGTAGGGCTTTGCGTGTGCTTGCTGTTGCCTATAAGGATATGCCCTCAGCGTGTAACGGCAGAGAGCACGCAGAATACGCTCTTACCTTTTGCGGCCTTGCGGGACTTCTTGATCCGCCGAGACCTGAGGTAAGGGGAGCTGTTGAGCAGTGCCGCAGTGCAGGTATACGTCCTGTTATGATAACTGGTGACAATACGGCAACAGCCTCGGCAATAGCCTCAAAAACAGGTATATTAAGGCAGGGCGATATTGTGCTTTCGGGAGTGGAGCTGGACAGGCTTTCCGATGAACAGCTTAACTCGGTTATAGGTAACTGCAGTGTATTTGCAAGGGTAACTCCTGCACATAAGGTAAGGATAGTAAAGGTTCTGCGCTCCAAAGGGGAGATTGTTGCCATGACAGGTGATGGCATAAACGATGCTCCTGCCCTTAAGGCTGCGGATATTGGCTGTGCCATGGGTATAACCGGTACCGATGTGGCAAAGGGGGCTGCGGATATTGTGCTTACTGATGATAATTTTGCCACAATAGTTGCGGCAGTGCACGAGGGAAGAAATATTTATGAAAATATAAAAAAAGCGGTGCATTTTCTTTTGTCCAGCAATATAGGTGAAATAATAACCATATTTGCTGCCATGGTAATAGGCTTTGCGGCTCCCCTTGCTCCAATCCAGCTCCTTTGGGTAAACCTGGTTACGGATTCTCTGCCTGCCATAGCTTTGGGGCTTGATCCCTGTGATGAGGATATTATGCTGCGTCCTCCCAAAAAAGACATTTCCCTTTTCTCAAAGGAGCTTTGGGCGAAAATTGCTTTGGAGGGGGCCATGATAGGTATGCTTGCTCTGCTTGCCTTTGCCGTAGGTTCGGTTATTTATGATAATATCACAGTAGGACGAACAATGGCCTTTGCCGTACTTAGTATTTCCCAACTTGTGCATGCTTTTAATATGAGAAGCGAGCATTCACTTTTTGATATTAATCCTCTCGGCAATAAATACCTTGCAGGCTCATTTATTGCGGGTAGCCTTATGCAGGTGGCGGTAATACAGATACCTGCTGCTGCAGCGGTATTTATGGTAACACCTCTTGGCAGTATACAATGGCTTTGCGTAATTTTGCTGTGTATTATGCCTATTGTAATTGTTGAACTTGAGAAACGGTTAAGCAGATAAACGTCATATCTGTATATAAATCCGCATATATATTTATATATATAATTTACAAGAGGTGATAAAATGGAAAAAAGACATTATTCAAGGAGAACAGAAAGTGTACGCAGACATTCTGCAGCAAGACGCAGATCAGGGAGGGAAAACAATTATTTTTTTATAAAGACTAATATATGCCTTGGCATAGTAATATGTACCCTTGCGGCGGTATCAATGGAGAATGATAAGGTAAGCGCCGGCTGTGAAAAGCTTGCGAAGCTAATCGGCACCAATGCGGATGCAGTAGAAATTGCAAGGGGCGGTAACAGTCTGCTTGCAATTATAAAGGGTCAGGGCGACGGTATATATACCTTTGCAGGGGAAAAGAATAATATTAAGCTGAGCGATGATATAAAATCCGAAATAAAGCAGAGAAGCAACGTATATGAGCAAAATAACAAGGGAGCGCCGCAGGAGACTGGATTGCTCCCGCTGACGGAATAATTACATCGCTATACGGAGAGCGTATGGACCCCATAAGCGGCAAAGACTCGGCTGTACATAACGGCATAGATATAGCTGTGCCTGTAGGCACACAGGTTCTTGCCGCAAGTGACGGTGTTGTTACAGAGGTAGGTATTTCTCCAAGCTGGGGAAATTATATGAGATACAGAGCCAATGACGGTAAAACAGTCATTTACGCACATCTTAATAAAGTTTTGATAAACGAGAACGATATCATAAAAAAAGGAGATACGGTTGCTTTGTCGGGAAATACGGGAGCTTCAACCGGGCCTCATCTGCATTTTGGGGTATATGAACAGGGCAAAAGTATTGATCCATTGGTGCTTACAAAGGAGAGTGAATATAAATCTGAATAATTGCGGAGAGTGAATTTTATTGAGCTTTGAATTAAAGGGCTTTGGTGTAAATCTGAAGCCCTCATTTTTTGTTATGTGCGTTTTGCTTGTACTTGCGGGAAAGAGCAGAGAGTTTTGTATAATTGTATTTTCGGTTACTCTTCATGAAGTGGCACATATTGCTGCCGCTGCCTTGTGCGGTATAATACCCGAAGGCATTACAATAACGCCTATAGGGCAGCAGGCAAGCATTAAGGGTATGGAGAGCATCAGCTTTTTCAGACGCATTATTATTGTGGCGGCAGGTCCTATGGTAAATTTAATGCTGTGGCTTATATTTAACAGCAGTATTAATATGGCACTTTTTTTGCTTAATATTTTGCCTGTATATCCCCTTGACGGAGGAAGAATGCTGCATTATATACTGGGCTACTGTCTGGGTGTACTGCGTGCCAACAGAGTGCAGAGCTTTTTAAGCAGGGGTGTAGCGGTAATTCTGTTTTTTCTTGGCTTTGTACAGGTGGTTTTATACTGCTATAATGTAAGCCTTTTATGTATAGGCTTGTATCTTATCAAAATTAACAGACAGGAGTATATTAATATGACCTTTGCCTTTTATCGCAGCGTAATGTACCGCAGTGATAAAAAGGTGCTGTCTGTACGCGGTATAGTGGCAGGAGAGGGTATAAGGCTTAAAACCCTTGTATACAGGCTTGGGTGGGATTATTATACGGTGGTTTATGTGAGGGGCGCCGATGGAAATTGCAATAAAAGCATAAACGAAGAGGAACTGATTTCGTATATAATGAGAAATAATATAAACCACAGGCTGAAAGATGTGATTGAAGACAAGTAGGGGTTGTATTTGCAAAAGTTATAGTGTACAATAATATTATAGCTTTAAAGCAATAATGAATGGACGGTGATACTATGCATAATGAATTAACTCTTAAGCTTAAGGAGGCGCTCATGGCTGTGCTGCCTATTGCGGCGCTTGTACTTATTGTTAATTTTACCATAGTAGGTATGCCAGTATACAATATACTGGTATTTCTGATAAGTGTTGTACTGCTGGTTATAGGCATTGCATTGTTTGGTATCGGTGCAGACGTATCCATGATGGCTATGGGAGAAAAATTAGGCTCCTATATCATTAAAACAAGGAAGCTGTGGTTTATTACCATAGTTACTCTCATAATTGGCATACTTGCAACGGTAGCGGAGCCTGACCTTAAGGTGCTTGCAGAGCAGACGCCCTTTTCAAACCGTGTTATTATTTATTCGGTTGCCATAGGCGTGGGCGTATTTCTGGTAGTTGCTTTTTACAGAATTCTTCTGCAAATTAAGTTGTCATATCTGCTTATGGTGCTTTATGCTCTTGCGTTTATTATGGCGGCAATGGTATCGGAGGATTTTGTCCCTCTTGCCTTTGACTCTGGCGGTGTTACGACAGGGCCTATTACCGTTCCGTTTATTATGGCGCTGGGTGCGGGTCTTGCATCTGTACGTGGGGATAAAACTGCAGAGCAGGACAGCTTTGGACTTGTTGCACTTTGCTCTATAGGGCCTATTCTGACGGTGCTTATTCTGGGGCTTGTAAGCGGCGGTGGTGAAAGCCGATACAATGCAATTGTCTTTGAGGAGTATACGGAAATAGGACAGGCCGCAGATGCTTTTTTTAAGGCATTTCCCGTTTATATGGAGGAGGTTTTACATGCAGTATTACCTCTGCTGATATTTTTTCTTGTGTTTCAGTTTTTGTTTCTTAAACTCAATAAAAAGGCGCTTGTCAAAATACTTGCAGGTCTGCTTTATACGTATGTAGGTCTTGTCCTTTTTCTTACAGGGGCAAATGTGGGCTTTATGCCTGCCGGCAACTATCTG
>CALIRN010000060.1 GCA_938042265.1 uncultured Eubacteriaceae bacterium | reverse complement strand
AAACGCAGGAATTAAAACCTGCGTTTCTTTTTATAACTATATAATAGTATTGTTTATACTACTGTAGCATAACCCCTAAAGCAAGTAAGCTTGCAATGTTTATCATATTTTTATGAGTTAAACTTAAAGTACTTCCGATAAATAATCTAGTTTAGCTAAAATAAAGTCAAATTTCATTATCTAAGTTATAAATACGTTTTTTTATTATTTCATATATCTGTTGTGTTGCCTTTGCATCATAATATGCTCTATGTGCATTTGTAAGAGAAATATTAAAATAATCGGTTAAATATGCCAGATTATGCTTTTTACACTCCTTTAAATATTGCCTGCTCAAATACAGAGTGTCTATAACCGGATTATCAAGCTTAATACCTGCATTACTGCAAATTTTCAATAAAAAAGACATATCAAAAGGTGCATTATGAGCAATTAAAGGCAAATCTTCAATATAATTAATAAAAAGAGGCAATACTGTATTAATCTTAGGCTTATCTGCAACCATACTGTTTGTAATGTGTATCTTATTAGAAAGATAGGCTGGTATATATTGTTGCGGATTTACAAGAGTAGTAAATTTACTCTGTATAATATTATCAATCACCTTTACAGCACCAATTTCAACAATTGCATTTATACCTGCACTCAGTCCTGTGGTTTCCAAATCAAAAACCACATATGAGGAAACAAGAGGATTATCGTTTAGGCTGGTATATTCAGCCCTTATATCACAGTTATTATTCATTTTATTCCTTCTAGGGCGTTTTACAGGCTGTTTATAATTAAAATATTCTGTATTACTATCAGTAAAATCCGATTTACGTACAAGATACTCTAAAAAATCCATTATCTTAATGTCCTAAATAAACCAATTACCTTACCAAGAATTTGAACGCTACGTACAATTATAGGCTCGTAATCATCATTCTCAGGTTGGAGGCGAATATGTCCATCCTCCTTAAAAAAACGTTTACAGGTGGCAGAGTCATCAAGCAGAGCAATAACTATATCGTTATTTTCTGCATTTGGCTGCTGATTTACAAGCACAAGATCATTATTGAAAATACCTGCATTTATCATACTATTGCCTCTAACACGGAGCATAAAAGTTTTATTATTGGTAAGATAGTCTACAGGAACAGGAAAGGAGCTTTCTATATTTTCATTGGCAAGTATTGGTATACCAGCAGTAACAGTGCCTATAACAGGGACACTGTCAAATTCAGGTACATTTTTTGACACCTCCTCCTCAAGTGAATTATAAAAGCCCTCCTCAAGAACACGTATACAACGGTTCTTAGCCTTAGGGCGTTCAATGTAGCCCTTACGTTCGAGAGAATTAAGGTGCAAATGTACGGATGAAGTTGAGTGAAATTCAGTAGCAGACATAATCTCCCTGATAGAGGGAGGCATACCTGTTCTACGTATTTCCTCCTTTATAAAATCATATATTTTTTGCTGAGATTTAGTAAGTTCCTCCAAATTGCTTTAACCCCTTTCGAAAATTTATACTATTATTGTAACATATTTTCAGAAAAAGTAAAGAGTAAATGTAAAAATTTGTTGTACTAAGTTTATTGATTTTACATTGAAATGGAGTTATCATTAAATATATGGTAAAAAATGGTAGACAATATGGAGGTTTTTTATGAATTTAAATTTTAATGTTTTGGATAAGATCCTTATTGCGGAAATTACGGGGGAAATTGATCATCATAGTGCCTCTGAAATAAAGGCGGCTATTGTAGAGGCTTACTCGGTAAATTCTTGTACAGATATAATATTTGATTTCACAAATCTGTACTTTATGGACAGTGCAGGCATTGGTATGCTTATAGGCAGATATAAACAAGCCTGCATAAACGGGGGTGTGGTTTATGCAGCGGGAGTAAACCCCGCTATAGAACGTATCTTCGATTTGTCAGGGCTTAATAAAATTATTAAACGTTTTCCAACGGTTGAAGTCGCTATAAACTCACGATTTAATAAAAAGGAGGTAATTTAATTGACAAACGAAATGAGATTATCCTTTAAGTCACAATCGGAAAACGAAGTATTTGCAAGAGTATGTGTATCAGCTTTTATACTTCCGCTGGATCCTAAGGTTAACGATATGACAGATGTTAAAACAGCCGTCTCAGAAGCAGTTACAAACGCAATTATACACGGATATGAGTCTGTAGACGGTGATGTGGAGCTATATTGCAAAAATGAAGGAAATACTAATTAAAAATATTCAGCTTGCAAAAAAACCATTGTACACATCAAAACCGGAGCTTGAACGTTCCGGTATGGGTTTTACTGTTATGGAAGCGTTTATGGACAGTGTGGAGGTCATATCCGAAGCGGGGAAAGGCACAACCGTAAAAATGGTAAAAGAGCTTAAACTGTGAGGTATTTGCCATGGACAAAACAAAAGAGCTTATTATGGCAGCGGCAGAGGGAAATACCAAGGCGGCAGATGAACTGGTAAAAGAAAATTCAGGGCTTATATGGAGTGTCGTAAAAAGATTTTTGAACAGAGGTGTTGATGCAGATGATTTATATCAGCTAGGTGCAATTGGTTTGATCAAATCAATACAAAAATTTGATTTCAGTTACGATGTAAAGTTCTCAACATACGCTGTACCAATGATTATGGGAGAAATAAAACGATTTCTGCGTGATGACGGTATGCTTAAAGTTTCAAGATCTTTGAAAGAGGCTGCCGCCAAAATTAAAGCTATTCAGGAAAGAGAGAATGCAGACAATGGCAGAAGTCTTACAGTAAATGAGTTATCATTAGAACTTGGTATAAGCTGTGAAGAAATAACTTTGGCAATGGAGGCCGCTCAGGAGGTAGACAGCCTGCAAAAAACTATGTATACAGGCAATGATGGAAACAGTGTTACTCTAATTGAACGTATAAGCGACAAGGTCTGCGAAGAAGATAAAATTGTAAATTCTATTATGCTGAATGAAATAATATCAAATTTACCTCCAAGAGAACAAAGTATAATACGATTAAGATATTTTGAAGACAAAACGCAAACTCAAACTGCCGAAAAACTTGGCATATCACAAGTGCAAATATCAAGGCTGGAAAAAAAGGTGCTGGAGCAAATGCGTAAAAGAATGACAGAGTAGGGCTTGTATTAGTTGTTATTAAATGTTAAAATAAAAAATAATAATTAATCGGAGGTCTAATAAATATGCTTAACGGAAAAAATATATTACTTGGCGTTACCGGCTCAATAGCCGCTTACAAAATAACGGGATTAATAACAGCGCTAAAAAAACTTGGTGCCGAAGTCAATATTATAATGACAAAAAACGCTACAGAAATAATAACTCCGTTAACAATGGAGCGCTTGTCAGGAAACAAATGTATAGTTGATACTTTTGATAAAAACGTGCAGTATTCCGTCAAGCATATTTCTCTTGCAGAAAGTGCCGATATAGTTATGCTTGCACCGGCTACGGCAAATATAATAGGTAAAATTGCCTGTGGTATTGCAGATGATATGTTGACAACAACAATTATGGCGTGTAAGTGTCCAATATATATTTCGCCTGCAATGAATACAAATATGTATGAAAATCCTATTGTTCAGAATAATATTAAAAGACTCAAAAATTTTGGATATAATATTATCGAACCTGCCATAGGCAGGCTTGCCTGTGGAACAGAGGGAACAGGAAAAATGCCGGAGCCCGAAATTTTACTTGACTATATAATTAATGAGCTCGCTCACGAAAAGGATATGCTTGGCAAAAGAGTAATTGTTACAGCAGGTGCAACCTGTGAAGACATTGATCCTGTAAGATTTATTACAAATCATTCTACAGGCAAAATGGGCTTTGCAATAGCCAGTGCATGCGCAAGGCGGGGAGCACAGGTTACAATAATTAAGGCAGCTACAACTGCGCCAATACCTAATTTTGTGGATATTGTTAATGTAACAAGCGCTCAGGATATGTTTGAAGCTGTAAGAGAGCGTTTTGATAATTGCGATATTGTAATTAAGGCAGCTGCAGTTGCAGACTATACACCGGTTAATGTTGCTGCAGATAAGGTAAAAAAACAAGAAGGCGATATGAAAATAGAATTAAAACGCACACAAGATATTTTAAAATGGTTAGGCGAACATAAAAAAAATCAGTACCTTTGTGGATTTTCTATGGAAACCCAAAATATGCTTGAAAATTCACAAAAAAAGCTTATTTCCAAAAAAGTAGATATGATTGTAGCCAATAATCTTAAAGTTAAGGGTGCTGGTTTTGGTACTGATACAAATATTGCAACAATTATTACAAAAAATGGAGTAACAGAGCTTCCGATAATGAGTAAGGATGAGCTTGCAAATAAAATATTAGATATTATTCAACTATTCGCAAAAGACAAGTTTTGCGAATAGTTGGGATATCTAAAGAAATTTGACTCGGCTCTTCTACACTCAACAGACCAAAAGGGCTCATTTCACAATTATTATGAATACGCCTTAAAAATGCCTTAAAGGTTGAAACCTCATCTTGCTGCACCTTTGGATATTGTTTTTCAAGCGGTATATTACTAATAATAAATACCTTAGTAAAACAAGCAGCTTTATTATTATACCTACAAGGCAACATCAAAGGATATCCGTCTAAATAATTAAGCATATCAACAATCTTAATACTTGAACGGAACTCATCAAACAGTATGACGTCCTGACCTGCATAATAATCAAATGGGTGTACATAATCCGTAACACGGTAAACATTTTGATAACCATACTTGTCCATTACATACCTAGTTTTACCAGTACCGGCACTGCCATAAATATATGTTACTTCCAAATTGCGGAATGTACACGAATATTGTTTTTCACGGTATGCCTGCCGTATCTTATCAAACTTATCAATGTGAAGTATGTAGTTAGGATTTTCAGCAATTATATCAACATCATTTGCACCGCCAGTTATTAAGTCGTACAAATCAGCTAAGTCATTCCTAGCCCCCTGACGTTCAACAGGCATATCACCATATTCATAATGACTGTCAGGGTTATTGGTTCCTGCTTTTTTATCATTAAGCCATTTACCCTCCTTAAAGACATAATCCCTATTTTGTTGACAAGAGCCACGAGCGTAATCAAGATTAACGTGCGGGAAACGATTGCGCAAAGTATCAAACGAAATAGGACTTTTTTTATAAATAAACAAATGAAAATGAGGAGTACCCTGTTCTCCAACCTCATCACTATAACACCAATAATCAATATTTTTAAATGAATTGACAATATCCTTGACATATTGAAAATTATATCCATAATTTAAAGGATTGTTACAAGTTAATAACCATTTACGAGATTGACCCGCCATAAAATCACACCCTTTTTTATAATAAAAAACTACAAAAGTTAAAAAACTACAAAAGTTAAAAAATTCGTGTAGTTTTTGAAAGCCAGTAAATAAAAGCCTTACAAGGCAAAAACTACAAACTACAGAAGTTGCTAGGTAATAATATACTAGCAACTTTTTAAAGTCAAAAAATCAACCAACATTATTACTTATCTGCGCTATTTCATCACGTGACATATAACCGCCCGTTTTAGCCTTATAACGAGCCGTTTCAAGCATTTTATAACTATCATAGCTATCCCTAAGAGCGGAAGTCTGAACGAACGAAAAAACGGATTTTGGGCGAATTTTCCTTTTCTTGTCAAATTCAACTGCCTTTTCCTTTTCCTCATAGTCCATACTGTCATAGGATTTCACAACAGTAAAACAACCTAATAGAGTTTTACAATCACAAACAGTACCTGAAAGCTGACGGAAATTCTTGTCAACAAAACCATAGCGTTGACTTGTATACAAAAGATAAATACCATGTCCTTTACGGACCTGCGTTAATTGTGTCAATAAGGCAATAGGAAAACTCTTAAAATCGCGACTATTAAACTCGTTTTGTATCTCGTCCCAAGCAACAACAAGAGGTCTATCATAGGCAAAAGTAAGGTCTTGCCAACTAGTAAATTGATAGTCCTCATCAGCATAATTAAAATTAGTCATTATGTAGATTTTATCTCCATATTGCCGGCGCAATTCTTTTAACTGATAACACATAGCCATTGTCTTACCAGTACCGGGCAAGCCAAAAAAACCCTTAATACCATACAAATGCACCTTACCTTTTTGACTTGCAATATCCTTAAAACGCAAATAAAACAAATAAGACAACAACAACAAAAATTTTAAATAAGTAATCAACATAAAATAAACACCTCACAAAATTAAATGTAATAAAGCCTGTAAATCAAAAGCGCTACTGCCTGTTAATTAAAAGCGCTACTGCCTGTTAATCAAAAGCGCTACTGCCTGTTAATTAAAAGCGCTACTGCCTGTTAATCAAAAGCGCTACCGCCAGATTAATTACCTTTAAAGGCAAAATGTGATTTTATGGATAACACACCCCTGCCGATTATGGATATAGCATTGACAAGCCCCGAATTACCCACATTGCAAGCAATATGGATAATTCAAGTCTTGTCAACACTCTACCCACAACCGTCATATCGGGGCGGTTACCCACAAAATAACATTTTCGGCAACGACTATTCAGCTGGAGCTGACAATCATATATATTATATATACATCAACTCTGGAACTGCATAGCGTTTAAGTTAAAGGCAGTAAGCGCCATATAAACAGCAACAAACCTAGACCGCACTTAACCGCCAACCAAAATGCAACAGTGCTGCCAAATATCAACAGCAAGTCAGAGCCGACCACATAAGAGCCATAACACGTTATAGCTTGCAAAACTCTGACACTGTCTAGCGGTAAAGACAATACACCACAAGCCGAAATAGCCTGACATACCAACGAAGTGAAAAGGCTCAATACACACTCTACAATCATACATACACCCCCTTAATTAAGATACTTATGTTTTTCCTCAATCATAGTGCCCTCACTACCACCGCTAGAACTGTTAAGCATAAGCAAAGCACCCAAGCTAAGAGATGGTTGACCAATAAGACCAAGAAATTGATTAATAGAATACAATGCCAACAACAACATAATAAACCCACGAATATAGGGTCTGAACAATGTTATAGCCTGAATAACATAGTCCATTTTTACAATAGTACCTTTAAAAGAAAAAGCAGGATTGTTATAATCAACATCAATATCAGTAAGAGATGCTTCACTACCAAAAGCAAGAGATACATCAAAATCAGATACACCGAAAGTAATTAAAAACTCATTTTTGATATTATCAATACAATTCTGAATGAAATCAGTATCAGGTATAAATATTTCTTTTAAGCCAGCAAAGATAAGTTAAGCAACGACGTAAGTAACGAACCAAGAGTGTCACCAAGATTAGTAATGCCATTAACAATATCACCAAGCCAACCCCAGAGAGTAGAAAAGAGTATATTACTTTCCCCACTGTCATCACTTCCCCCGTCGTCTCCTGATTGCTGAGAGTTGGGGGGAGCTGAAAAAAATCATCAGCAATATATGCAACAAGTTCAGAGCCAGGATAATATGCATAAGGCGCATAGATATTATCAAAAGACTTATAAAAACCACTAACATTATCAGCCATAATAGACGAGTCTAACCAAAGAGAAAAGCCATAATAACCACTAACACCAGCAACAGAAGAAGGACCATTCAGAACACCACCACCACAACCATTATAGGGATACCAATTAGATACTTGATTACAAGTATAAGTATGAGTATTAATATTAGCACCCTGTTTAACAGTATAAACAACGGAAAATGGAACATCACCAACAAAAAGGATATGACTACCATTATCATGATAGTTATAATAAACATAAATCCTAGCATCAGCATCAGAAACAGTATCAGACAGATTAGTACAATCATCAATAGTAACAGAATACGATAAATTATTATAAATATAAGTATAATTCACAGAGGGGAAATCACTAGCAAAAGCAGGAACAGACATTAATAAAACAAAAAACAAAGTAAATATAAATTTGCGCATAATAAACTCCTTTCAAATAAAAATAGGGCGTTGCGCTACTTAGTGACGCGCAACGCCCATATTTTTTTTTATTTATTCCCTTAAGTATTAAAGGAACTTGTAAATAATACGAGGAATAAGACTTATTCCAATCATAGCAGCCATAACAGTAAGACCAATCGGTACAAGCGTAGTAAGACCGCTTGAAATTGCAGACGTTACAGGTGTAAGCATATCAGCCGTAATAGTAAACGTCATACCCGTTGCACCATCAGCCGCAAAAGTAGGTAAAGCAGTTGCAACAGCAGTTACAACACCACCGCCAGCAGCTGCACCAAACTTTGTACCAAAATTCTTAATTTTTTCTTTAAACTCTCCACTCATAAATTAATTCACCTCTTTCCTAGATAGTTAAAATTTTGAAATGCATTTCTTGAGAAAATTATATAAAATCAGTACAACTATAATAGCCGATACCGACCCTATAACAAATAAGATTGAGCAATCAAGGACACTAAGCAAGTATTCAATCCTTTCAAGCTTTTCAATGATAACGGTACAATCTTGCATATTACTTACCTACCGGCAACGGTACAAGACTAGCGGAAGTAAATCGACCATTAGTATTAAGGTTCAAGGTATAATTGCGACCAATTTCAAGAGAAGATAAATTGACATCTTCGGCAGGGAGGAAGTCAACATTTTCAAAAGTATTGGTATCAGCTACAGTTAAGAAAGTAACATTATTACCCTTTTTACTAACAAATGACCTAACATTAACAAGCCTTACAGGCACAGGACAATTAAATAACATAAGAACACACTCCTTTTTAATTAATAAATAGATAGAAAAAGTTAACCCTAGATATAAGGGGAAAGGGGAAAGGGTGACACCCCTAACCCCTATATGTAAATAGCTATTGAGCTACTACAATAGTTAGTAAGTAGTTATTTCTGTAGACATCAACAACCAAGCTAGATAATATATACTTGCTGTCAAGCCACCATATAGGACCACGAAAAAGTACATCATCATACTCATTTAAAACAATAATTAGCTCATTCCTGCGGAATATTTTTAATAGACGTTGTAAGTTCATTTTTTAATTCCTCATTTACAGAACAATAACAATCGATTAAATATTTACATTTTGAACAAGACTGATTACACCTGACAATATGAGGATATAATTTTTTATAACGTTGTAATTTCAAAAACGAATATACGCGGTCAAAAAGAAAAGAAAGTAAAACAGTAGGAACAACAAAAATTAAACCTGCAAGCAAATAACCGCCAATAAAACCAACACATTTAGCAAATAACATATTATAAAACCTCAAAAAATAAAATTAATCAACAGGAATAACAATAGGTACTGGAATATAGTGTTTTGAATTATCTAAATTACAATCACAATTACAATCACAATTACAATCACAATCACAATTACAATCACAACGACAATTAACATCAGAATGCAAAAAAGATATCAAAGATAAAAGTACAATTAAAAAAATAGCATAACCAAAAACAAATTTTAAACTATCACAATACATTTTTATCACCACTAATACGTTTAAAAGAACAAGAAAAAATAAATTCCAAATCATAAATAGCCGAACTATGTAATCTAATTAGTTCATCTAATTCATCAGTTGTAATCATACGATTTAAAGAATCGACAAGCAAATCTTTAGAAATAACAACGTTTTGATAATTAATATTTACTTTCATATTTACCACCCTTTTTTTTAATTAATATAATAGTTACTTGACGTTGCCACCGTCATATAGGCTATAAGCTTTGACACAATAACTAATATTTGTTATAATTATTAGTTACAGAAACATAAACCAAAACACGTAATTAAGTGTTTTGATGTTATTAATATAACACTTAATTACGAGTAAGTCAAGAAGAAAAAACACGTAATTAAGTGTTTTTATATTTTAAACAAAAAAGGAGGTGAATAAATATGGTTAATTTAGAAAATCTATACAAAACAATGTCGGAAACTAAAACAACAGCCGCAAAACTTGCAAAAGACAATAATATATCAACGGGGAATATATCAGACTGGAAAAAGGGAAGAAGTACCCCAAAAACCGAAACATTAATAAAAATAGCAGAATATTTTAATGTTTCAATAGACTATCTTGTAGGAAGAACAGACAATCCCAAAGTAAACAAATAAATGGAGAAAAATATAATGTTTTTTAAAAAAGAACAAGTAATAGAAAAAATAGATATAGGAGAATTAGTATTATTTTATTTAAAAATAAATAAGAAAATAATAGCTGAAATAAAATGCGTAATAGTAAAAGAAGATAATTATATAATACTTTCTGACATAGTATGCAAAAAGGAAAATAAAGGCTATGGAACAAAATTAATAGAAGAATTAATACAATATGCAAAAT
>CALIRN010000059.1 GCA_938042265.1 uncultured Eubacteriaceae bacterium | reverse complement strand
TGCTACAGGCTACGGTGACGGTAACTTTGGTCCTGAAAAGACTATCACAAGACAGGATATGATGGTACTTGTTGCTAAGTCACTTGAGTTTGCAGGTATCGAACTTGATACAAATACAGCTGTTCTTGACAGCTATGCAGACGCAGCACAGATTTCTGACTATGCTAAGCCATACGTTGCAGCACTTATCAACGCAGGTCTTGCAAGCGGTACAGATAACGGCATTGAGCCTTTGGCTCTTATTACAAGAGCACAGATGAGTGTACTTGTTGCTAACGTTTATGACGTTGTTTTGGCAGCAGCAGATGCTTATGCTGAGACAGCTGCTCAGGAGACCACAGAAGAGGTTACCGAGGAAACAACCGAGGCTGAGGACACTACAGAAGAAACTACAGCTGAAGAGACTACCGAGGCTGAGTAATATTCAATAATTCAGGGCTTCCCTTTTGGGAGGCCCTTTATATTGATTAATATATGAATATTTTTTACAATTTCGGGTAAAAATACTTTGAGTATTTTGTCACGTTGCCATAAAAAAAATACTGGATTTTTTTGCGAAATTATGTTATACTGATATGCAGTGCATTATGAACTGAATATCAAGGAGGATTTTTTGCAATGAGCACAATAGAGAAAATTGATGTAAATAAAGTAAAAATCAGCTTTAATGTTGGTGCTGACAGATTTGAGGAAGGTATTAACTATTCCTATAATAAGAATAAGGGTTCCATTTCCATCCCCGGTTTCAGAAAGGGGAAGGCACCAAGAAAGCTTATTGAGGCACAGTATGGCAAGGGCGTATTTTATGATGATGCAATTAATTTTGTGCTTCCTGATGCTTATGAGGCTGCTGTAAAGGAAAATGATCTTGAGGTTGTTTCAAAGCCGGAGATTGATATTACATCTATTGATGATAACGGTGTTGCATTTACCGCAGAGGTATATTTAAAGCCGGAGGTTAAGATTGAGGGCTATAAGGGTCTTACCTGCAAGAAGTCTGATACAGAAGTATCCGATGATGAGGTTGAGGCTGAAATCAAGAAGGATCTTGCCAAGAATGCAAGAATTGTAAACGTAACAGACAGACCTGTGCAGGATGGTGATATTGCAACAATCGACTTTAAGGGCTTTATGGACGGTGAGGCTTTTGAAGGCGGTGAAGCAGAGGACTATGACCTTGAAATCGGTTCACATTCTTTTATAGATACTTTTGAGGAGCAGCTTGTAGGTAAGAACGTTGGCGATGAGGTTCAGGTTAACGTTACCTTCCCTGAGGAGTACGGTCAAAAGGAGCTTGCGGGTAAGCCTGCCAAATTTGAGGTGAAAATTAAGGATATTAAGTTCAGAGAGCTTCCTGAGCTTACTGATGAATATGTTGCAGATACAACAGACAGTGAGAATGTTGCTGATTATAAGAATGATATCGTAGGCAGACTTAAGGTTACAAAAATGGAAAACGCTAAGAATGCCAAGCAGGAGGAACTCCTTACAAAGCTTATTGATATGGCTGAAATGGACGTACCTGCGCCAATGATTGAGCTTGAAATTGACAATAAAATTCATGAATTTGAGTATAATATTACAAGACAGGGGCTTACATTGGAAATGTATCTCCAGTATATGGGTCAGACTATGGACTCAATGAGAGAGGCTTACAGACCTATGAGTGAGAAACAGGTTAAGGGCAGGCTTGTGCTTGAGGCTGTTGCCGCTAATGAGGGCTTTGAGGTTACCGATGAGGAAATTAAGGCAGAGATTGAGCGTATTGCAAAGAACTACAATATGGAGCTTGAAAAGCTTGAGGCTGCTATTTCCGATGACGATAAGAAGAATATTGTAAAGGATTTACAGGTTCAGAAGGCTATTGCTTTTGTTTGTGACAACGCTGTTGAAACAGAGGAAGCATAATTACAGATTTTTTGGATTTAGAGGGAGCCATTCGGCTTCCTCTTATTAAAATTTTAAGTGCAAAGTGGAAAGACGGTTTTATGTGCCAATAAACTGCTTTGTCGTAATTGGGAGGTTTTTTATGAGTTTAGTACCAATGGTCGTTGAGCAAACTAACAGAGGTGAGCGTTCATACGACATCTATTCAAGACTTTTAAAGGACAGAATTATTTTTCTTGGTGAAGAGGTAAATGAAACAACTGCAAGCCTTGTTGTGGCTCAGCTGCTTTTCCTTGCCGCAGAGGATCCTGATAAGGATATTAATCTTTATATTAACAGTCCAGGCGGTGTAATCACCGCAGGCATGGCTATTTATGATACTATGCAGTATATAAAGCCTGACGTATCAACCATTTGTATAGGTATGGCGGCAAGCATGGGTGCCTTCCTGCTTGCAGGCGGTGCAAAGGGTAAAAGATATGCTCTGCCTAATGCTGAAATTATGATTCATCAGCCTTTGGGAGGTGCAAGAGGTCAGGCTACGGATATTAAAATTCATGCTGATTGGATTCTGAAAACAAGAGAAAAGATGAATAAGATGCTCTCCGACAATACAGGTAGATCTATTGAGGAAATTGCAAGAGATACCGAGAGAGATAATTTTATGTCTGCTGATGAGGCCAAGGCTTATGGTCTTATTGACGAGGTAATTGTAAAGCCAATATAAAGGAGAGAAGTTAATGGCTACAAAGAATGATGATAAGAAGCTTAGGTGCTCTTTCTGCGGAAAAACCCAGGATGAGGTGCGTAAGCTGATTGCAGGTCCCGGTGCATATATCTGCAACGAGTGTATTGATCTTTGCTATGAGCTGGTGGAGGATGAATATGCAGAGGATGAGCAGAATGCATCGGATTTGACCGATAATGTGCCAAAGCCTGCGGAAATAAAGGCTGAGCTTGACGAGTATGTTATAGGTCAGGATAAAGCAAAAAAGGCTCTTTCTGTTGCCGTATATAACCATTATAAGCGTATTGCCTGCATGAATAAAAATGCAGAGCCGGATGTGGAGCTGCAAAAGAGTAATATCCTTATGATAGGGCCTACAGGCGTGGGTAAAACCATGCTTGCGCAGACACTTGCAAAGCTTATTAATGTGCCCTTTGCCATTGCTGATGCAACAAGCCTTACAGAGGCGGGCTATGTCGGCGAGGATGTTGAAAATATTCTTCTTAAACTTATACAGGCAGCTGATTTTGATGTTGAAAGGGCACAGAGAGGTATTATATATATTGATGAGATTGATAAAATTGCCAGAAAGTCCGATAATCCTTCGATTACAAGGGATGTAAGCGGTGAGGGTGTGCAGCAGGCGCTTCTTAAAATTTTGGAGGGTACTGTTGCTAATGTACCGCCTCAGGGGGGCAGAAAGCATCCCCATCAGGAGTTTATACAGATTGATACATCCAATATTCTGTTTATACTTGGCGGTGCATTTGCAGGCCTTGAAAAGGTTATTGAAAGACGCATATCAAATAAGATTATTGGCTTTGGTGCGGAAGTGGTATCAAGCAGGGACTTGCGCTCAGGCGAGATGCTGGAAAAGGTGCAGCCTGAGGATCTCCATAAATTTGGCATTATCCCTGAGCTTATAGGACGTATGCCAGTTGTTGTAACACTTAACGATTTGGATGAGGATGCACTTATTCAGATTTTAACACAGCCTAAAAACGCACTTACCAAGCAGTATAAATATATGTTTGCCATGGATGATGTGGAGCTTGAGTTTGATGACTCAGCCTTACGTGCTATTGCTCATAAGGCTGTTGACCAGCATACAGGAGCAAGAGGCTTAAGGTCTATTGTTGAAAGCTTTATTACAGATATTATGTATGATATTCCATCTAAGACTAATGTGCAGAAGTGCATTATAAATGAGGACGTTGTATTAAACGGTGCTCAGCCTGAGTATGTAATGGGTGAAGGTGTTAAGCCTGTTGCAAGAAAGCATATACAAAAGAAGAAAATAGCTGATACGCCAAGTGCAGGTTGATAAAATTATTGATGTAAGAAAAAAGGACTATGGATTAAATTTATCTGACCTCCAAAAGTTAGACCAAAAAATCTAACGATTGGAGGTCAGTTTTGTATGGCAAAATATAGTTACGAATTCAGGAAAAGGTTGTATTTTCTTATTTAAATGATGATGGAAGTTATGTTATGTTGTATACTGTATGAAAGGGAGGAAGGATTATTGCAAGTAGATTGGATATGTTATTCTGTTTGTGGGAATAAAAACCAAACTATGATAAGGGAAGATACAGAATTGAGAAATTTCCCACTTTACTTGCCCGAAATGTAAAAAAGAAACGCTAATCAATGCAAAATCTTTACAGATAACCGTCATTGGGGAAAAATACTAGCACAGTTTGTAATATATTTCGAATAACGAATAAATGCTGTATTAAATTAGTACATTGACAATATAAAATTTAGCTATATACTATAAACAAGGATAGAACATTTTCCTTGTTCTATCCTTGTTATTAAATATATCAGTTATTAACGTTTACACAAAACTTGAAACGGTCTCATAATTTTTTTGGGGGCTATTCAAAACTTTCCGTAGTCCTTTTTCTGTATGTTATAAAGAGGGTGGATTTATTATAACCTTTTTCAGATTTTGCTCAGCTCGGCATTTACAGTATCAATTCTGTTTCGTATAAAATTAACAATAGAGCTTGAATTGTTGTGCATCATACTTTTTACGCCCTGCCCGTTATGACCGCTGTTGTCTTTATCGCTTTCAAAGTCTTTAGGGGGTGTCTGTCTGTTTCCATCAGTTCCATCAGTACCACCGGGGCGGTCAGGTCTGCCATTGCCACGGTTTTCCTCACTGTCGGGAGGGACAGGTATACTATCTTGACCATTTTCCTGAGGGACAGGCATTTTTTCATCGCCGTTTTTAGGAGGGGCTGTCATATTTTCGTCTGAGTTTTTGGGAGGGCTTTGCATATTGTCATCAGGTCGCTCGGAAGGAGCGCGGTTATTGCCGTTGCCTTCATTGGCATTTTCCGTTTCGGAATATGTGGTTGCCTTTTCAAAATCCTCTGTGGTGCAGAATTTTGTTGGGTCAGCCTCTACTGCATCGTAAATAAGCTTTTTAAGAGTACTTATCCTGTCTTCTGCTGTATTGCAGTATTCAATGAGCTCTTTTACGTAGTTGTAATATTTCTCCTTATATTCCTCAACGGATAACAGCTTTGTCACCAATGGATAGCTGTTTGTGTCGGAGCTATCAACAGGCATATCCAAAGTGCCTGTGCTTCTGTCTGTACTGCCGCCAAAGGACATATTAAAATCCCATGGAATTACGCTGAAAACACCGTTATTTTCGTATAGGTAATAGTTTTGTCTGTTGTGTCCCTGATAACTGTCATAGTTGGAAAATACATAATTAAAAGCTATATATTTAAGTGCAGAATCTACATCAAGCACATCTTCAATGCTGCCTTTGTTTCCGTTTTCAATGGAGTTAAGGATGCTTATCATATTTTTTAAGCCTGTTTTTTCTGTGTCAGTACCCATTTTAAGTTCAAGGCTGTCATAGCTGTCATTTTCCCTATAAACAAGGCTACTGCCCATTTCTGCCTTATACAGATTGCCGTCTGTGTTTAAAAATACCCTTTCAATATAACTGTCATCTATTGCTTCTATACAAAGGTATAAGCCCTTAAGCTCATCATTTATATAAATGTTTGCAAATACACATTGTGGTGTGTCTATTCCTATTGAGCGTAAAGCCTCATAGCTTAGATATTCCCGAAGATAGGAGGAATCAGAGTACATATTGTTGATTACAAACTCATCAAGACCATCAAGGCTTTGACCGTCAACGTACTTGTCAAGTTTAATTCGGAAGCTGTAACGGTCTGAATCGGTAGAGGCTGAGGCTACCGAGCGAAGTGTAAGGTTGCCCTTTGTGCGGAACCCCACATTTTCAACTACAGTGCCGTCAAAGTTAATATCGGCGGATTTATACTGTTCATCCTCTGCGTTATCAAGCATATCCTGATAATCCTCCTGAGGCAGATTAATTTTTATATCAATTATTTTGTCGCCCTGAAAATACTTGTTATAACCCGTATTTGCAGTAGCTGAAGCAGATGTGGTCGCTGTGTCTTCCCTTTTGGTAGCTGCTACATTGGAGGTGCAGCCTGTAGTGAATAAAATTACGGTTGTAAGCAGTAAAGAAATTGCTCTTTTCATTATTAAAACCTCCTTAAAATTCCCTAGTGCCTGCGTCAAGCGATAAAAGCACTGTAAGGTTTCCGTTTCTGCAGCGGATGCTGTCCATAAGCTCCTTAATATTGGCGTTTTCTGTCATAGAAAGGCTGTAGGTCAGCTCAAAAACACTGCCCATATCGGCGGTTTTGATTTTTTTAAGCTTAAAATGTTTGGTATGTTCCTTTAAAATATCATCAAATGCACCTTTGAAATTAAGATTTTCAGGTATGGTGATTTTAAGTATATATTGATTTTGCTTTGCTTTGCCCAGATTTATGCTGTAAAAAATAATCATCAGCACGCAAAGTATAAAGGTAAATAACAATGCATAAATATAGCCTCCTGTGCCGCAGGCAAGTCCTGCTGCCATTGAAAAGAGCACGTAGGTTATATCTTTTGGATTACCGGGAGCACTCCTAAAGCGGATTATTGAAAAGGCTCCAGCAAGGCTGAAGGCTCTTGCCACGTTGCTGCCTATAAGCAGTATAATTACTGATATAACTGCAGGGACTAATATCAATGTAAGAAAAAAGTTTTCCGAATAGTCGGCTGCCTCTGTTGTCAGTTTGTAGGTAATACTTATTGCCATACCAAGTATTACGGTTAACAATATTGTTAAAAGTGCCTCACTTATTGAAACTGCTGTCAGTGAGCCTGTAAATAAATTAAATACGTTATGCATAGTTCAGCTCCTCCGTTTGTCTTAAAAATTGACAGTACTCTGTACCGTATTTTGAAAATGAAGTTTTGTATATATGGTTTTGGGATAATATTTCCGTAAGCCATAAGGGCAGGGCTTCCGAACATTTTATTTCCATAAGCCATACGCCGCTGCCAAGCAGGGGTGCACCGTAGTCGCCCTTTTCCAGTGCCACATTATAACGCCTTGTGCGTATGTTGGTATCAAAGGTTATTCTTAAATCCTTATCCTCTATGCCGAAGTATGCCCGTCTGTCGTAGGCTATGTATACCTTGGGGCTTACCTTATATGCATTTGTAAAGTAATATATTTCGTTAAGCACCTGTTCATTCATATGACTTTTAAGCTGGGGATAAATGTGGTTGCCGATAAGCGTATTAGCCTCGCTGATTGTAAGAGAACAGCGCCTTTTATTTACAATGCCGTTATACTTCTTTTTGATTTCCAGATAAACCTGTCCGGATTTGTCAGGCACGCCGTAGCTCCTGAGCCTAAGCTTTTCCTTATAAACCGGTTTGGAGAGAGAGTCCTTTATAAGACGATTATCGAGGGTATCGTAGTAAATATTGCATATTGTATAAAATTTGCTGCCGTTGCTGTAGCTGTCAGGCTCCATACGCTTTGAAAGCTCATTTACAAGTATGCCATATGTTTTTGTATCTATTAAATATTTTGTTTCGTATCGGTTAAAAACCTCTATTGCCATATTAATCACCTCTTGTTTGTTGTTTGTGAGGCTATTATATGCGATGTAAATTAGAAAGTCATTAGAGAATATTTAAAACATAATAAAAATAGGACGCCCGGGGGAAACGGGCGTCCAAGAGGAGGGTAATATGATTAATCTATAGCATAGATTATTGATGAAGACTGTGCTCCCGTATATTTCTGGCACCATGCCTTTGCATCGGAGGCAGAACGTGTTGAGTAGCTGTAGTTACTTGACGGTCTCCATGAGGTTGAGCCTGTTTTAAGGCTTGATACTGATGAGGATAAGGTTGAGCCGCTGTCTGTAAAACCGCCTACACCCTTATCGTCTACAACTGCACCCTTGTGAGAGCCCGCATCAAAGTAGTTCTTTTCGGAATATACGTTACAGCCTGTATATGGTGTATAGCCTAAGTTAAAGTCATATACAAAGTTGTTGTAGCAGTGGAAGTAGCCATAACGCATAAGTCCCGGTGCACGGGTAAGTACATTATAGAAGTAGTTGTTGCATATTGTCATACGTGGGTAACCGCTGTATGTACCTGCACCGTCCTCCTGTGGATAGCCTAGGATAAGACCGTACTTGTGACCCTTGAATACACAGCCCGTTACGGAAACATAATCTGCCTTAAGACCTACATACATAAACTTGTCAACATCTGTTTCGTGCAGTGATGCATTTGATGTAAGGTCGTGACCCTGGAAGGTACAATGATCAATCCAGAAGTTGCTGCCGTCAGAGATATACATTTGTATATCATCGTTTTCGTTAATAGAGTCGTAGTGCTTAAAGGTAATATTCTTATAAATATTATTTCCCGAAGATGAAACGTTGCGGAAATGAATATTTGTAAGGCTGTTGTTTGAGTAAGAGCCAATAAAGGTCTTGTTTTTGCCAACGTTTACCTTTGTAAGTGAAGTAGCGGAAATATCGCCTGTAATTACTATTGTATAAGGTGTTGAGCCTGAAGCGTAGCTCTGAAGCTGTGAAACGCTTGATACAGTTACAACATCACCAAGGACGCCGCCTATGGTTGAAGCCTTTTCATTGCCGCTCATATCCTTGCAGTAGCCGCCGAAGCCCTCAATACCGTAGGAATTGAAGCGGAAGCACTGATTTGATGAGCCCGAATAGGATGAAAGCTTATAGCTGCTGCCTGAAAGTGTAAGTGCAAGGCTTGTGTTTGCATAGTTAACAATCTTATAATTAAATGCGTTTGAATACTTATCTGTCTTTACGGAAACAATTTTCCAGTACTGTGCATTGTTTGATGCAATACCTGTTGTAACAACTGCCGTGCCATCAGCCGCGCTGTGGTTTTGTGGAGCTAAGGCATAGCCTGTTGCCGCATTTATAATACGGTAGCTGTCAGAGCCGACCTTGCTTATTTTCCAACGGTTAGCTGTTTGAGCTGTTCCGTTTGAGTTGACAGAGGAGTTATTTGAGCTGCCGCCTGTTACATAGCAGCCGTCAGAGGTGCTTACAAAGGTCATAAGCTGTGTTGGGTAGCCGCTGGAATCAATTTTGTCCGAGTTTGAGGTAGTGGTGCTAGTGGTGCTAGTGGTGCTGTTTGAAGAGCCGCCTACAGCCTCAAACTGGAACTGCTGGCAGGCGCCGCCGTTGTATGTCCATTGGTTGATATTGCCACCGTTTGCTGTGGACCAACCGTAAACGTCAACTGCCTTGGTTTCGTTGCTGCACTTTGTAAGCAGTGCATACTTGCCGCTGGAAACCTGTTTAACCTTAAAGGTTTGTGGATCAAGGTTGTTTGCCTGATAAATCTGGATATTGGCACCGTCCGTATTTGAGCCGTTTACAACGTCAAGCATTCTGCCGCCTGACATACCGTTTTTAAGTGTAATATAGTTGTTGCCTTTGTTGGTTACATACCATTTCTGACAAGCGTTGCCGTTGCCCTGATACTGCTGAACATTGGCGCCGTTGCTGTCGTTGGCATTTGCAACCTCAACATACTTCTGGCTGTTTACGTTTTTGATGTAGTACCAGCCGTCTGATATTAGATTAGATGTTGAGCTGCTGCTTGAGCTTGAGCCTGAAGAACTGCTTGAGCTTGAGCCTGAAGAACTGCTTGAGCTTGGCCACTGAGCCTGCTCAAAATACCAAATCTGGTTTGCAGAGCCCTTATTTGTATATTGAATAACCGCAGCTCCCGAACTTTTGCTTGCACCTGAAACATCAAGACAGGATTTGTGTGAGCTGGATTCGGTAGTGATTGCATAACCGTCACCGGAGGCTGTAAATGCAAAATTTTGAGCTGACTGAGAGTTGTTTCCGTAAATTTGGATTGCAGTTCCGTTTGAGCTGGAGCCGCCCGCAACATCAAGGGAAATACCGCCTGTCATATCGGTTGCGGGGTGAAGTCTGTAGCTACCCGTACTGCTGTTTTTTTCAAGTATCCAGAGCTGACCGAGAGAGCCTGTACCTGTAGATTGTATTACCTTTGCTCCGTTTGAAGCGGAGTCGTTTTGTACGGTAAGATACATACCGCTGTTTTTGTTTTTAATATAGTAGATGTTGCCGCTCTCGGGAGTAAGACCGGCAGCCGTTGTACTGACACACATTGCGCAGACAGATGATATTATCATTGTCAGGCAAAGCAGCCAGGATAAAACTTTGTTCAGGGGACTTGTCATTACATAAAACCTCCTTTTTGATAACTTGTACGTATAACTTGTAATAACAAAGTACATTATAGTGACTTAATTTAATATTTACAATGGACAAAATAAACAATAAAATATTTTGGGTATTTTGTATAAGTTTGTTGACTAAATTAAACAAAATAGGCAGATAGATATGTAAAATTTGAATAAATAATAATTATATGGAGATTGATTTTTAATATTTTCGTCGATAAAAAATCTCCCTTTTACAGGGAGATTGAGGGAGATCGAATATACGGTATAATCTTATAAATGGAGTATCAGCATTGCTATTTTAAAGAATATAAATACCGAGCAGGTATCCACAATGGTTGTAATAAGAGGGGCAGCCATAATTGCAGGGTCAAGGCGGAGCTTTTTTGCAGCCATTGGCAGTATACAGCCCATTGCCTTTGATAATGTTATTGTAAGCTGAAGTGTAAGACCTACCACTAAGGCAAGTGAAAGTGCAGGGCAATCCGTATTGTTGCGGTACATTATCATAATACGTATGCTGTTAATAAGTACAAGAATTATACCTACAACAGCACTTATGCCGATTTCCTTAAACAATACTCTGAAAAAGTCCTTAAACTTAATTTCATCAAGGGCAAGACCGCGTATTATCATTGTAGAGCTTTGAGAGCCGCAGTTACCGCCTGTATCCATAAGCATGGGCACAAATGCCACAAGTATGGGGATAGCAGAAAACGCCTCCTCATAATGAGATATAATAAGTCCCGTAAGGGTAGCCGAAAGCAT
>CALIRN010000058.1 GCA_938042265.1 uncultured Eubacteriaceae bacterium | reverse complement strand
TTTATCCTTCTGCTGCCCCAGCCCTTAATTTTAAAACTGTCATTAATATAAGAGGCTGTAAAAGCAGCATCATTGATATAACCGTATTTTTTCAGCATTTCAATAACTTTTTCGCAAATTTCCGGGCTGTAATCTGCCGAAAGCCTTTTTACAAGCTCCTTTTCCGTACGAGCGGAAAAACCTAAAAGCTTTATAGCCTTATCTCTCGCTTTTACATATATAAGCTCCTCAAGTATATTATTATACCTTTCCTCAGTAATTTCTTCACCCTCTTTTATATGGTAATAAAGAGCATCAACCTTTGTCATTCCAAAAGCAAATTTATAGTTTATAAAAACCGACACTCTGTCAGGCTTATTTTTTTGTGCCGTTACTGCTGTTATTAACATTTTATCACCTGTTTATCCAAATTTTTTAATTATTTTTAATGATATTGTAATATAATTTAATCCATTTTAATGGTATAATGTACAGAGTTATTACAAAAATTAATTGAGGGTGTATTTATTATGAAATTTTATCAGAATATCAGGCATATTTCAAGCCTTATCACAATAACAGGCATTATTGCCTTAAGCTGTTTCAGTGTTACCGCAATGGCAAAGGGCTCAAAAGCAGCAATGGTTACAACCACCACTACCACTACCACTACTACCACAACCACTACGGAAGCGACCACCGAAGCTGTTACGGAAACTACTACAGAGTTATTTACCAAAGCTGACGGAACACCAATGTCAGATGATGAAATAACGGTTTACCAAATCGTTAAAAACACTCCCGATACCTATGTATCAGCAGGTGCTCCAACCCCTGAGCCAACGGATACCTTTGAGGAAACAGACAGCTATATCCAAAGCAAACGAAACTTTACCTTCTCAGGCGGTGACAGCTACAATATTATAAGATATGAGTACAAAGACACCGCTTCTGCACCAATCAGCAAAACAATTGAAATACCCGGCTCATCAATAGAGATAAGATATGTGGATGACAATGACCAGTGGTATTGTACCACAAATATTGCAAACACCGCAAAAAAGACAATGTTTATAGATACAGATAAATGCTCGCTTATAGTCAGCGTACCTGCTGTCTACAAAGACAGCTATGTAAACAATACTCTTGAAATTATGCCTGAGCTTGAAGGCGAAATTACCATAACCCAAACCGCCTCAGGCTACAGCCTGAGCTACAGCTTTCCTCTGCAGAAGGATATTGTAGGAGAAATCTGGTACCTGTATTCCACCGATAAGCTTGCAGACTGGAATAATATTAATCATTTTAATGTATTAAAGCAGGACTTTAACAAAACCCACAGAATTTCCTTTGACGGCTATTATTATCCTACCCCCTATAATTATGAGCCAACAGGAGAAAATGTACTTTACAGACAGCCCTCTGACTATGTGGGTGCTCTTTTTGTAAGGTTTGGTGACTTTCCTGCAGCATACGAGCTGGGCTACGTACTGACCTATACCTGTATGCAAAACCAAAATACACAGGGCTACTGGGCTACCGGACCTCAGTCGGAATGGCTTTTAACAGACTTTAATATCGGTGCAGGCTTTTATGATACACGCTTTAACACCGACTTTGCAGGCAGCCTTCTTGACGCCTACAAAAGATACGGAAGAAGTGAGTTTTTAAGTTCTGCCGTAAGATATGCCGAATATTTTAAGTCGCATGTTAAAAACCACAGCTATGTTACTTCAAACAGCGGCTATCTTGTTGAGGATTACGGCTCTTTTTCCGGTAACCACATAAAAACCCATGTATCTCTTAATCATCAGCTTGCAGAAATGAACTTTCTTTATGATTTGTATGATATAACAAGAGAGGAAAGCTATCTGGAGCTTGCCGATAAAATGCTTCTTGCCATTGAGGATACGCAAAACCAATGGGTACTGGCAGATAACAACCTTAATTATGCCCTGTTCTACACAGGCACCTACAACACAATGAAGGACTATCCTTATCTGACCTATAACGACCTTTTTACTACCAAAAAACTATTAAACAATTATTTTAACAGAAGCAGCGCAACCATTGACTATCTTATGGCGTGCAAGCTTGAATGGATGCAGGCAAACAACGTTACGGGCTACTATACAACCAATTAATAATGCAGGCTGCTGCGGAGCAATTACCGCAGCGGCTTTTTTATTTAATGTGGTATCAGGTTTACATTTTTTTAATAATATGGTAAAATTTACAGGAGCAAATTTTGGAGTAAAAAGGAGAATTTTTATGGAAAAGTTAAAAAAATTGCTTCCGGGCTTTGCCCTGTGCCTGGTTATGGCTGTTCTCTGCCGTTATTTAGGCAAAATGTTTCCTGTAATAGGCGGTCCCGTATTTGCCATTATCCTTGGTATGATAATTACCGTACTTTTAAAAGATAAAACAAATTTAAGCTACGGTATTGCCTTTACCTCAAAAAAGGTTTTGCAGTATGCGGTTATCCTGCTTGGCTTTGGTCTTAACCTTA
>CALIRN010000057.1 GCA_938042265.1 uncultured Eubacteriaceae bacterium | reverse complement strand
GCCTGAAGGTCCTAATATCGGTCTTATTAACTCTCTTGCAAGCTATGCAAGGATTAATGAATACGGCTTTATTGAGGCACCTTACAGACTTATAGATAAAAGCGGTGAAGAGCCGGTTGTAACCGATGAGGTTATTTATGTAACAGCCGATGAGGAGGAAAGATACGTAATTGCACAGGCTAACGAGCCTCTTGATGAAAAGGGACACTTTGTACACGACAAGGTTATCGCCCGTGATGGTGAGGACAATGTTGAGGTTGCTCCGGAAAAGGTTGATATGATGGACGTATCACCCCGTCAGCTTGTTTCCGTGGCTACGGCTCTTATTCCTTTCCTTCAGAATGATGACGTAACAAGAGCACTTATGGGCTCCAATATGCAGCGTCAGGCTGTGCCTCTGCTTACTACCGATTCTGCCGTTGTAGGTACCGGCATGGAGTATAAGACAGCTAAGGACTCAGGTGTTGTTGTGGTTGCCAGAAACGGCGGTACTGTTGAAAAGGTTGATGCGGCAAGAATTATTGTTAAAAATGATGACGGTGGCAGAGATGAATATAAGCTTATTAAGTTTAAGCGTTCAAACCAGTCCAACTGTATGAACCAGCGTCCTATTGTTGACAAGGGTCAGAGAATTGAGGCAGGAGATATAATTGCAGATGGTCCTTCAACCAGGGACGGCGAGCTTGCACTTGGTAAAAATCCACTTATCGGCTTTATGACCTGGGAGGGTTATAACTACGAAGATGCGGTTCTCCTTAGTGAAAAGCTTGTTATGGATGATGTTTATACCTCTATCCATATTGAGGAATATGAGGCTGAAGCAAGAGATACAAAGCTTGGCGCAGAGGAAATCACAAGAGATATCCCTAATGTGGGTGATGATGCCCTCCGTTACTTAAATGATGACGGTATTATTATGGTAGGTGCTGAGGTAACCACCAACGATATACTTGTAGGTAAAGTTACCCCTAAGGGTGAAACCGAGCTTACCGCTGAGGAAAGACTTCTCCGTGCTATCTTTGGCGAGAAGGCAAGAGAGGTAAGAGATACCTCACTGAGAGTTCCTCATGGTGAAAGCGGTATTATTGTTGATGTTAAGAAATTCTCAAGAGAAAATGGCGATGAGCTTCCACCGGGAGTAAATCAGCTTGTCAGAGTATATATTGCTCAAAAGAGAAAAATCTCTGTCGGTGATAAGATG
>CALIRN010000056.1 GCA_938042265.1 uncultured Eubacteriaceae bacterium | reverse complement strand
TAATATAAGGATAGGTTTTATCATCCTTAAGCATAATATTATACTTGGGGGAATACTGCTTGATAAGGTTATTTTCAAGTATAAGCGCCTCAACCTCGCTTGCCGTTACTATATACTCAAAACTGACAATACGGCTAACCATACTCTTAACCTTAACCGAGTGATTTGCCGAATTCTGAAAATACTGTCTTACCCTGTTTTTAAGAACTTTAGCCTTGCCTACATATATTATCTGCTCATCAATATCCTTCATTATATAAACACCCGGACTGTCCGGCAGTTTTTTAAGCTCCGCCTGTATATCAAACATCAAATCAACTCCTTGTAAATGCCGGTTAATTCATATATACACCGGTGTATATATCAGTGCTTATCCTTTAGGTTTTATTTTAACATATTTTAACCAAAAAACCTATATACTTAATTAATAAAGCTCCGAGGTATCAATATGTTTCGGCACACAATAGTACGCTCTGCCTTAATACTTACCCTTGCAAATATTATAACAAGACTTTTGGGATTTTTCTACCGTATTTTTATGTCAAATGCCATTGGCGCAGAGGGTATGGGTCTATATCAGCTTATATCGCCCATATATATGCTTGTATGGGCGTTCTCCTCAGCAGGCTTAAGCACAGCTATTTCCAAGCTGACGGCAGAGCAGAAGGCAACCCGCAGCTATGGAAATATGCACAGACTGGTTATTATTGCCTCCTGCTTTTCCATAATGCTTGCCGTGCTTGCCTCAGTACTCGTATACATAAATGCTCCTTATGTCTGTACATATCTTTTAAAAGATGACAGAACTGTATTGTCCCTTAAAATACTCGCACTTTGCTTTCCCTTTATGGCAGCTGGCTCCTGCTTAAGGGGATGGTTTTACGGTATTCAGGAGGCAGCAGTTCCCGCAGAATGTCAGGTGCTGGAGCAGTGTACAAGGATGGCTGTTGTGTATATACTGTCCTTCTCAATGCTGAATAAGGGGCTTGAGGCAGCCTGTGCCATGGCTGTTACAGGTATGGCGGCAGGGGAAATTATATCCTTTGCTTATGTTGCTTTTCGTGCCGCCTTCAGAAAGCATCACTTAAACAGCAGAGCAACCATATCCTACCGCAAAACAGGTATGATGCTGCTGGCTCTTGCTCTGCCTCTTACTCTTAACCGAGTAACGGGCACACTGCTTTCAGGTTTGGAAAATTTTTTAATACCCTCAAAGCTGCAGCTTTTCGGCCTTACAAGGAGTAATGCTGTTTCCCTTTACGGTCAGCTGTGCGGTATGGCTATGCCCCTTGTAATGTTTCCCTCCTCACTGCTGACTGCATTGGCAACAGCCTTAATGCCTGCCGTATCTGAGGCAAATGCAGAGGGCAGCACGAAAAGCATAAGCTCTGCCATTGAAAAATCTCTTACCTTTACCGCTGTTATCGGTATAGGTACGGCCGGGCTTTTTATCTGCCTGCCTCAGGAGCTTGGCGAGGTAATTTATAATCAAAAGGACATAGGTTATCTGCTCCGTCTGCTTGGTGTTGTTTGTCCCTTTATATATTTACAGGTGACTCTTTCAGGCATACTAAACGGACTGGGCAAACAGCTTTATATATTTACGGTTAATCTTCTCTCCTCCCTGTTTAATATAGGCTTTATATGTATGTTTGTACCAAAATACGGTATAGAGGCTTATATTTTCGGCTGGTTTGTAAGCATTGTTACAACCTCCGCACTCAGTCTTAATCTTGCGGCATGCTGTACAAAAATAAGGCTGTACCTTAACAATATCCTGCTTAAGCCCCTTGCGGCAATAGGTATTGCCTGTATCAGCCTGCGTTTTTTTACGGCAAAAAACAGCATATCCCTTTTCAGTGTACCTGCTCTCGCAAGTGCCATTATATTTATTGGCAGTATATATCTGGTGCTTATACTGCTTTTGGGTGTTTTTCCCAAATACCAAAGACGGTAGTATTATTCGCCTGTTTATAAAAACCAACATTAAAAGGCTTGCTGTTTTGTGACGGCAAGCCTTTTTTCAATTATTGCATAAGCATTTTCAAAAACAAATACCACGATACACGCTATATATACTCCACTGCCTTTAGGGGTGAATTGTTTATGGAATTCTTAAATAAATCAGCCTCTGTGCAGCTCATTTTTAAGCTTTTCCAGCGCCCGTTTTTCTATTCTTGATACATAGCTGCGGCTTATGCCAAGCATTTTGGCTATTTCCCTTTGGGTTACCTCCTCACCTGTTACAAGACCATATCTGAGCTCTATAATATAACGTTCTCTCTCGGTTAAAACATTCATTTTACTTCTGAGCCTTAATGCCTCCGACCTTTTTTCCGCCAGTTCCTCTACGCTGTCACCCTCGTAGGCAAGCTTTTCCTCAAGGGTAACTTCATTCCCCTCCCTGTCAACGCCTACGGTATCCTGCAGACTTATATCATTACGATACTTTTTTGTATTTCTTAAAAACATAAGTATCTCATTTTCAACACATCTTGCAGCATAGGTAGCAAGCTTGCTGCCTTTATCCTCCTGATATGTGTTGATCGCCTTTATAAGCCCTATTGTACCTACCGAAATGAGCTCATCCGCATCCTTCTGCATAACCGCATATTTTTTTACAATATGGGCAACAAGGCGCATATTACACTCAATTAATATATCTCTCGCCTCTTTGTCTCCCTGTGACATTGCTGCAAGGTACTCCGCTTCCTCCTCCGCTGTAAGCGGCTTTTTAAAGGAACTGCCGCCTACATAGGCAAACATAAAAAAGCATTGTAAAATAATATCTAACACACAAGCACTCCCTGAGGCATTCTTATATACTATATGAATTTATCAATCACTTTGTGCATATCCCATTTTTTAATATAAAAGGCCGAAAAAACATGGACCTGTACCGTTATGCAGAGCTCTGTTTTCAATCAGTGCAATTTTTTATTATAAGTCTTTAATGCCTTTTTTAATCTTAAATAACTGTCAATTACCTGCACTTTATCATTTTCCGTCGGAATATTGCCGCCATACAGCACCTCCTCCGTCAAAAATGCAATATTGTATATGTTACATCCCGTAAGGCTATCAAGCCTTTGTGCCGCCTCATAAGGTGTAAGTTTTTTTATATCAGGTATCGCCCCTGCCGCCGTTTTATTTACAATCCTGCCATATATCCTAACAATACATTTATCGGCTGCAGCATTTCTTATACGGCAGGCAAAAAGTTTTTCATCGGCATAGGGTATAACCCCAAGCAACATAAGTACCGCAAGCATTACAACTCCGGCTGCGCCTAAAACTGACAGCATAAGCCTGTAATCCATTTCAAGAGAGCCAAAATCAAGTAAAAAGCCATCGTTTCCATCTTTAAAATCATTGTACATTGACGGTACGGTAGGTTCATAAACGGTCCAGCCCATGTTTTGGATAAAAACCTCAGGGTATGCGTGAGAATTACGGTCGGAAATTGTATACACATTCTCCTGCAGTCCCTCCTCACAGTTATAGCCCTCGGTATACCTTGCATTAAGACCTGCCGCCCTTGCCATTAAAACAAATGCCCAGGCAAA
>CALIRN010000055.1 GCA_938042265.1 uncultured Eubacteriaceae bacterium | reverse complement strand
CAGCGCAATAAATAAACGGAATAAGAGTAACCAACCAAAAAAGCCTATTTACTGGGATCTTCACCCTTTTTTTGTTCAGGAGTATTGTCCCCAGCACCATTAAGGAAAAGCCAAATCCATAAAAAAGAATGGGCTGCATCACCTGGCCGGAAAAATCAGCATTCCTTGCTAACACGACATAAAAGCAAATAAGCCCAAATCCTATCAATACATTACTATTAATATGTTTGATAGTGGGTATCCTCATTATCCCTTTACACTCCTAAGTACAATTTTAATACGTTTTTTCAGATCATTCGAAAAGGTGCTGCAATACTTTCTTTTAATAAAGGGGTATTTACACCGATTTTTAACATATCTTATTTTCTTTTTCAACATTTTAAAATTCTTTTTTTATACTAATTTTATTTATCTGTTACTTAAATATTCATCAACAGCTTTAGCTGCTTCTCTTCCCTCATGGATAGCCCAAACAACAAGGCTTTGTCCGCGGCGCATATCACCTGCGGCAAATACACCCTTAAGGCTTGTTGCATACTTACACTCCTCAGCCTTAACATTTCCTCTTATGTCGGTAGCAAGGGAGAATTGCTTAATAAGGGTATCCTCAGGTCCCGTAAAGCCCATAGCGATAAGCAATAACTGGCAAGGCCATACCTTTTCGCTACCCTCTACAGGTACAGGAGTCATTCTGCCGTTTTCCTTTTTCCACTCGACATTAACTGTGTGTACCTCTTTTATATTGTTGTTTTCATCGCCTACAATTTTTGTAACGGTGGTGAGATAGTTACGTGGGTCTTTACCGTAAATGTAAATTGCTTCTTCCTGACCGTAGTCAACTTTTTTTAGTCTGGGCCATTGTGGCCAATGATTAGCTGCCGTACGTTCCTCAGGCAGCTCCGGCATAATCTCAATCTGATTAACGCTCTTGCAGCCATGACGGATTGATGTTCCTACACAGTCAGTACCGGTGTCGCCGCCACCAATAATGATTACATCCTTACCCTCTGCGGAAATATAGTTTCTGTCCTGATGATTTGAGTCAAGCAGGCTCTTTGTGTTTGCTTTAAGGAAGTCAACCGCAAAATAAATTCCATTGCAATCTCTGCCCTCTGCCTGTAAATCCCTTGGCTTAGTGGCACCGCAGCAAAGCACGACCGCATCAAATTCATTTATGATCTTTGCAGCAGGATAGTTTTTGCCTATTTCGGTATTGGTAACAAAGGTAATGCCTTCTTTTTCAAGTATATCAACTCTGCGCTGTACTATCTTCTTGTCAAGCTTCATATTAGGGATACCATACATAAGCAGACCGCCTATACGGTCGCTTCTCTCAAATACGGTTACCTTATGTCCAAGCTGATTTAAAATATCGGCACAGGCAAGACCGCTGGGGCCCGAACCGATTACCGCAACACGCTTTTCTGTTGACTTTTTAGGTATACGGGGAATAACCTTGCCCTGCTCAAACATTTTGTCGATTATGTGCACCTCAATATTTTTTGTGGTTACTGACGGCTCATGCATACCGAGAGTACAGGAGCCCTCGCAAAGTGCGGGACATACCCTGCCTGTAAATTCGGGGAAGTTGCTTGTCTTTGAAAGACGTCTGTATGCTTCCTCAAATTTGCCGTGATATACAAGATCGTTCCATTCAGGAATAAGGTTGCCCAAAGGGCAGCCCCCCTCAAGCGGCAGACCCGTATGGCAGAAAGCAACGCCGCAGTTCATACAGCGTGCTCCCTGCTCTCTTAAGCTATCCTCATCAAAGTGAGTGTGAAACTCATTCCAGTCCTTGATGCGCTCCTCAGGGGTTCTGTCCTGAGGCAGTTTTCTTTCATATTCCAAAAAACCTGTTGGCTTACCCATTTACAGCACTCCTTTCCGGTCTTTTAAAGGTTGTGTTTTTGCTTACAACCAAAAAAGCGTCCATTACTGCGTCCTCGTCGTTCATACCGGATGCCTTGCACTTCTTAATTTCCTCAATCATTTCCTTATATGCTCTTGGGATAACCTTAAGGAAGTTGTGCACCTCGGTATCCCAGTTGTCCAGAAGCTCTTTAGCTCTTTTTGAGCAGGTATATTTAAGATGATTTTCAATCATTGTCTTAAGCTCTGCAATATCTTCATCGGATGTCATCTCCTCAATAAGCACAAGGCTCTTGTTGCAGCGTGATTCAAAATCGCCGCCATAGTTATATACATAAGCTACGCCGCCGCACATACCTGCACCAAAATTTCTGCCTGTCTTGCCCAAAACTGCAACACGTCCGCCTGTCATATATTCGCAGCCATGTTGACCGACACTGTCTACAACAGCGGTGATGCCCGAGTTTCTTACGCAGAAACGCTCACCCGCCATACCGTCAATGTATGCCTCGCCCTCAATAGCGCCGTAGAAAGCAACGTTTCCTATAATTACATTATCTTCGGCAACATACTTAGCTTTTTTAGGAGGTACAACTATAATCTTACCGCCTGAAAGACCCTTGCCGATATAGTCGTTTGAGTCACCCTCCAGACGCATTGTAACACCATGTGTTTGGAAAGCTCCAAAGCTCTGACCTGCGGAGCCTACAAAGCTTAAGTTTATTGTATCATCAGGAAGTCCCTTTGTGCCATATTTCTTGGTAATTTCACCTGAAAGAATGGTACCGCATACACGGTCAACATTATCTATTGCAAGCGAAGCGGAAATTTCCTTGCCTGATTTGATTGCAGGTGTACAAAGACGTACAAGAGCATTAACATCAAGGCACTTTTCAAGCTCATGATCCTGCTTAACGTTAAAGTAACGCTCGGAGTCGTTTGAACAAATCTTAGGCTGATAAAGCACGCTTGTTAAATCTACGTCCTTTGCTTTCCAGTGGTCAAGCTTCTTAGGCGTAAGCTTTTCAACGTGACCAATCATTTCATTGATAGTCTTAACACCGATTTTAGCCATCCACTCACGTAAATCCTGTGCAATAAAGCGCATAAAGTTTTCAACATATTCGGGCTTGCCCATAAACTTGGCACGAAGCTCAGGGTTTTGCGTAGCAACACCAACAGGACAGGTATCAAGGTTACAAACTCTCATCATTACACAGCCCATAGTGATAAGCGGACCTGTTGCAAAGCCGAATTCTTCTGCACCTAAAAGACAGGCAACAGCAAGGTCACGACCTGTTAAAAGCTTACCGTCGGTTTCGATTACAACACGGTTACGGAGGTTGTTCATAAGCAATGCCTGATGTGTTTCCGCAACACCAAGCTCCCATGGTAAGCCTGCGTGACGTGTTGATGTACGTGGCGCTGCACCTGTACCGCCGTCATAGCCCGATACCAAAATAACGTCTGCTCTGCCCTTTGCAACACCGACTGCAATAGTACCGACACCTGCTTCAGAAACAAGTTTAACTGTTACTCTTGCGTCACGGTTTGCATTTTTAAGGTCATGAATTAGCTGTGCCAAATCTTCGATTGAATATATATCGTGATGCGGAGGTGGTGAAATCAAGCCGACACCCGGAGTTGAATGTCTTGCCTTTGCAATCCAAGGATAAACCTTTTTGCCGGGGAGATGAC
>CALIRN010000054.1 GCA_938042265.1 uncultured Eubacteriaceae bacterium | reverse complement strand
TGGATTTCTCAATTAACGTTATATCCAAATCAGGCACAACTACCGAGCCTGCAATTGCTTTCAGAATTTTCAAGAAAATGATTGAGACCAAGTACGGCAAGGAGGGTGCTAAGGACAGGATTTTTGCCACTACAGACAAATCAAGAGGTGCTCTTAAGTCCCTTTGTGACAAGGAGGGGTATGAAACCTTTGTTATTACAGATGATATAGGCGGCAGATTTTCCGTACTGACACCCGTAGGTCTTTTACTTATGGCTGCGGCAGGTATTGATATTGATGCGGTTATGCAGGGCGCTGCCGATGCCGCAGCAAAATATAAGGACGGTACTATTGAAACAAACGACTGCCTTAAATATGCCGCTATCAGAAATTGCCTTTACAGAAAGGGTAAAAATGTTGAAATACTTGCAAACTATGAGCCATCTCTCACAATGTTTGGCGAGTGGTATAAGCAGCTTTATGCCGAAAGCGAGGGTAAGGACAGGAAGGGTATTTTCCCCGTAAGCGCAAACTTTTCAACAGACCTTCATTCAATCGGTCAGTTTATTCAGGACGGCAGCAGATTTTTATTTGAAACCGTACTCTGGATTAAAAATGCAAAAAAGGATATTGTTATTGATACAGACCCTGAGAATGTTGACGGTCTTAACTTTGCGGCAGGCAAGAGTATCCAGTATGTGAACAGCAAGGCTTATGGCGGCACATATCTTGCACATATTGACGGCGGCGTGCCTACAATGGTTGTTGAGATTGAAAAAGCTGACGCCTACACCTTTGGCGAGCTTGTTTACTTCTTTGAAAAGACCCTTGGCGTAAGCGGTTATTTACTGGGTGTAAATCCGTTTGACCAGCCGGGTGTTGAGGCTTATAAAAAGAATATGTTTGCTTTGCTTGGCAAGCCCGGATATGAAGAAGCTAAAGCAAAGCTTGAAGCAAGACTTGAGGATTAAACATATTTCATAAACAAAAAGCATTGCCAACATCAATTCGGCAATGCTTTTTTATATGTATTTATCAGCCAACAACCTGTGCAAATATATTCTTATATTCGGCTTCCTTCATCATTGCATCGGTAGCAACTGTATTAAGCTTTTCTGCAAATTCATCAGGGCTGACACTGCCCTCAATAAAGTCGCTGTACAGCTTAGACAAATCAGCTATGGACTTCATATAGTCAACGGAGGCATTGTTAAGTGACAAATATTTGCTTGGACAGCTTAGAGCAGAAAGCTTATTTTTAGCTTCATTGGAAGCACTGTACATTTTTTTTGCAAGGCTGTTAAGCTGTGTAAACTGGCTTTCATCGGTAAATCCGTTGGTGTTAATTTCCTGACAGAAAGCCAAAAATTCAGTCGCAATTTTATTATATTCACTTATAACAGACGTATAGCTGTTTATATAATCTGCCTCCTGCTGTGACTGTGCAATTACAACACCCTGCTGAGGTGTGACCGATACACTGCTTTTATCAATAATAGTTGCAATTTTTGTATTATTGTCCCAAAGCACCTCACAACCCGTTGCATCAGCTATGGCACGGAGAGGAAGCATTGTAGAGCCGTTTATTATCTGTGCAGGCACATCAATTACAACTGCCTGATTATTAAGGTAATAGCAGCTTTCCCCTATATTTATTACAATTACATCACTTCCTTTTGTAAGAGTGACGGTTTTTGTGTCACCATTCCAGCCGATTGTATAACCCATATTATCAAATACTCCTCTTAAGGGTATAAGAGTCCTGCCTTCTACAACAACAGGCTGCTGATTTGGAAAGTCGACAATATTGCCGTTAAGGCTTACGGTAATCCCCTGTGCAGGGCAGGTTACACTTAACAGGGCTGTCATAGCAACAGTCACAAATAAGGTTTTGAGTTTCATATTAGTCCTCCTTTAAAATTATTGGAATGATATTATTTTAACACAAAGTACCTATTATTGTAAACCTAATTATTGACAGTATACCGGATTAAATGTTAATATATTAATATGGTAATACATATAGGGAGGTATTTTAATATGGCAGGATTTTTTGAAAATCTTATGAGTGCCGCAAATAAAATAGAAAAAGCTGCAAACGATATAAAAAAAATCAGGGATAAAATAGAGAATTTAAATCAGCCTTCAGAGGAAAAAGCGGAAAAATCAGGTGAATTTAATGTGTCCTCAATGCCGATAAGTTACACTGACAAGCTTACTGAGGAATATTATAACTTCGAGTTTGACGGTACAAAATACCGCTATAAGCTTTATAAACCCACAAGCTTTTTTATATCACACAGTAATTTTGGTGCACTTGAAATATGTGATGTATATCTTTTTTCGCCAAACGGCGAGGAAATTAATGATGTAATGAATGTCGATACCGATAACACCGCACATATAACCTTTGGTGACTGGGAGTATAATCCCGGACAGGAAAACCGTGAGGAAATATTAAAAGCAAAAAATTACGGCATAAGCGGATGTAAGATTGACAAAATTAACAGAGGCAATATTGTATACAAAGTTTACGGTGAAAACAGCAGCAGGTATATTGAGTCTTATTTTCTTATAACCAAAGGCAAAGGAGAAGATGAAAATGAACTCCACGAAAATCATTTCAGAATAACGTTGTTTATTGCCAAAAACGGCTTTTCCCCAGAGCAGGTTAACGAAATGCTTAACGAATTTCATTCAATAATTGATACTCTTGAGGCTGAAAGCATATAATCTGTTATTTTTTCAAAAAACAGTAAAAAATGCTTGACGGAGTATTGTTATTTATGTATAATATAACTGTTGTCGGTTTACAGGTATGTTCGTTACATATCGCTAAATCCCTCTAATTTATAAATCGGCGCAGTTACTAATTTATATTGATTTGATTTTTTTAGGAGGAAATTACAGTGGCAAATATTAAGTCTGCTAAGAAGAGAATTTTAGTTATCAACAAGAAAACTTTAAGAAATAAAATGATTAAGTCTGCAGTTAAAACATCTATTAAGAAGGTTGTTATTGCTTGTCAGGCAGGCAACAGGGCTCAGGCTCAGGCTGCTCTTGTTGCTGCAACAAAGGCTATTGATATGGCTTGCACTAAAGGAGTTTATCACAAGAATAACGCTTCCCGCAAGAAGTCAAGGCTTGCTAAGCTTGTTAACAAGGTAGCGTAATTTTTAATATTAAAATGATTGGGGCAGTTTATTGGGGACTGTCCTTTTTTTATGCTCAAAAATAATTATGTCCAAGAATTTGCAACTCCGCTATCGCTGTGCACTCATAGCCAATCTATAGACGGTGCCGACATTCAGTAGAAGCTTGTACTACTGAATGGTAAATATCCGCACCTAAAACCGGATACTTACTCTGTTGATAAAAAAAGACCGCTGATGCAGTCTTTCCCCCAAGGTTAAATGTGTATAGAAATGTGCAGAAATTACTCATTCCCTTTACCGTTAACAGCCATAACCTTTTTCATATTACTTATGACAATTTTCAACTCGTCTTCGGTAAGAGAAAATGCAAGGTCCTGAATTTTGGTTTTAAGCGAATTCTTTTCGGCAATATATGGCTTAACCTCTATCTGCTCCCTTACAAGCTGCTCCAGTGTAACATTAAAAAACTCACAGATTTTGTTAAGGTTGGCAATAGAAACACCTCTTGTGCCCCTTTCCACCAATCCTAAAAAGCCGGGGGCAATATCAAGCACACATGCAAGATCCTCAATAGTTAACCCCCTGCTTTTTCTGAGCTTACGGATATTGGTACCAATGTTATTCCAATAATCCATTTCCGGCACTCCTTTCTATACGTTAAAATTTACCCTGATACGGGCGTAAGCCTGTAAAAACACAGGCTTTGGATTTATTTACATTTTAACATATATGTTTGCTTCTTGCAAGGAAATAATTACATTAAATACACCAAATTTAATAGGCAATTATTACATTAATTTTGGCTGTTTTCATCATTCTGTATTCGTATATCCTCATTTTTAAGTCTGTCAAGCTCCTGCTTAAGCTCTCTGTACTGCTGTCTTAATTTAAACTCTCTTTTATTGCTTTCCTGATTTTTTGTAAGCAGGGTGTGTGACAGCCTTTCAACCTCCTGCTGTTTTTTTGCAAGCTCCTCTCTAAGCTCCGTAACCAGCCTGTTTACACTGTCACCCTTATATCCTTCTGTACACTTTGCCGTATGTACCTCGGGTACACTTACAACTCTGTGACGTGCAATAAGCTCCTTAACCTGCGCAGGAGCATATATCTCGCCGTTTTCAGACAGCATTACCTCACTAATACAAAAGCTGCCTTCCGCTAAATGCAGAGCCTTGGAATATACAGCGGCGCTGCCTTTTCTTATACACTGACCAAAGCTTTCCCCACCATTGCTTGAGGTGCTTTCAAATATATGACCGCCGCTTTCCCACCATACAAATACATCGCAGCCATCACAGGCGACGCATACATTGCCACAGCGGCTGCCCTCCCACAAATTTCTTGGTCTGCCAAAGCTGCCGTTGATACGTCTTGTATACATTACCCTTACCGCAAAACGGCTCATTGATACAAACACAATATGTAAGGTATCCTCCGTTGAGCAGACAGAGCTGTCCCCAATATCAAAGCCCGTAGCATAAACACGTCTGAAATCACCTACGGCAGCAGCGGTTATTTCTCTGTAGCCAAACTGCATTTCGGGCATACGGCGGTTGTATAAAAGCGCATAACCGCCTTTTACAACAGGTATAAGCCTGTAGGAAAGATTTCCCGTCAGTTCGTCAAGCCTTACCGCCTCGGTACTGCCGCTGTCATCACTGCTTTGTGTAACAAGACTTACGCCGTTAATATATATAAGACGCATACGGCGCTGTTCCATAATAGCGCTGAGGTATACCTCTGTATCCAGTCTGTCACTGCACTTTTGCAGCACTCTGCTGTCACCGCGGGACAAAAGCACCACATCACCGCTTATACGACGGTAAATAAGCACAGGCTCTCCCTTTCTTACTGAAAGTGAAAAAAAGGGGCGTACATCGCTGACAATACACTCCGCCTTTCCCCTTACACCCTTATCCGTATTTCTTTTCATTACAGCACCGTTTGCATAGTAATATATGCTCAGGCTGTCATCACCGTTGTTAATTATGTAGCCGTAATTCAATATGTCCACCTCATAGGCTGTTTTATATAAAGCTATGAGATAAAAATTTCAATTATTCCATATTTTCCGCAATTTCCCCCGCTGCAAAGTATTCAAACAAATCGTCCAGAAAAAGCAGCAATGCAAAGGAAGTAAAATTAATAAGCTTCCTCTTTCACCGCCTCTGCAAAGCTTTTAAAAATAAGCCTTGCCGCCTTATCTGTTTTATAAGCAAACTCCGGATGCCACTGTACAGCCCATACATACCTTTTATCCGGCATATAAATACCCTCTGTCAGTCCGTCCTCAGAGTAAGCCATGGCTCTCAGCCCTTTTCCCAGCTCCTTAATTGCCTGATGATGATAGCTGTTTACCCACAGCTCACCTCTGCCTACAAGCTCCGCAAGAGGTGAATTAAGCTCTACTCTATGTACAGGCTCATCGTAGGGCGGCACCTGGTGATGCTCCGTATTGCCCGGTCTCTCCTCAGGCAAATCCTGATACAGGCTGCCTCCGCAAAGTACGTTAATAAGCTGTATACCCCTGCATATGCCTAAAACAGGCTTATCCTCCTTAAGCGCAAGAGAAAAAAGATATTTTTCCATTTTATCGCGCTTTTCACAGGCAGCACCGCAAACAGGCTTACGTTCCTCACCATACATTAACGGGTCAACATCATGACCGCCTGTAAACAAATAACCCCCGCATAGTCTGTTAAGCCCCTCAAGCTCCTTTTCACTATCCGTAAGGGGCAACATAACAGGCAACAGCCCCTGTTCCTCAAGCCCCTGCATATAGCCGGGCAGCATCCAATAGCTGTCCCTTTCCTCATCATAAAGAGGGATAACTCCCACAACTGAATTCATTTATATCACGCCTTTTTCTTATGAATATTTCTTATTGTTTTTTTCTTTTTTACAGGTCTTTTTTCTTCCTTAGGCTTAAACCGCCTGTCCTCTGTCCTTTTAGGCCTTATAAGGCAATGACGGTCAAAGCCTATAAGGTCCGTTCTGCCTGCCTTATTAAGCGCCTCGTACACAAGGTCATAATTTCTTGGCAGACGATATTGTATCAGCGCTCTTTGCATAGCCTTTTCATGAGGCGTTTTAGGCACATACACCTTTGTCATGGTACGGGGATCCAGCTCCGTATAAAACATACAGGTTGACATTGTACCCGGTGTAGGGTAGAAGTCCTGTACCTGCTCGGGCATATAGCCCAAGTCCCTTAAATACTCCGCAAGTTCCACCGCCGCCTTTAAATCACTGCCAGGATGTGAGCTCATAAGATAAGGCACAAGATACTGCTCCATGCCTATTTCCTTATTTATTTCATAATACCGTTTAACAAATTTATCGTACACATTTCGTCCGGGCTTGCTCATTTTTTCAAGCACACGTGGCACAACGTGTTCAGGTGCAACCTTAAGCTGACCGCTTATATGATGCCTGCACAGCTCATAGAAAAAGGTTTCGTCCTTATCGTTAATAAGATAATCATAACGTATACCTGAACGTACAAACACCTTTTTTACCTTAGGCAGTTCTCTCAGTTCACGCAAAAGCTTTGTATAATCCTTATGGTCAATTTTCATATTTTTACAGGGAGTGGGGAAAAGGCACTGCCTTTCCTTACAAGCGCCCTTTGTAAGCTGTTTGTCACAGGCAGGCGCCCTGAAATTTGCTGTAGGCCCGCCTACGTCGTGGATATATCCCTTAAAATCAGGCTCCCATGTAATTTTTTTAGCCTCGTTTATAATTGACTGATGGCTTCTTGTCTGTATAATTCTGCCCTGATGAAAAGCAAGGGCACAGAAGTTACAGCTTCCAAAACAGCCTCTGTTGCTAATTATGCTGAACTTTACCTCCTCAATGGCAGGTATACCGCCTTTTTCCTCATACATAGGATGATAACTGCGCATATATGGCAGACCGTAGCCATAGTCAAACTCCGACTGGGTAAGAGGCAGCGAGGGCCTGTTTTGTATCACATAGCAATCTGTATAAGGCTCAACAAGCACCTTTGCTGTAATTGCATCGGTATTTTGATACTGCTGTAAAAAACCCTCCGCATATTTAACCTTGTCACTGCTGACCTCCTTATAGCTTGGCAGGGTTATATACTCCTCATAAATATTTTCAAGAGTTTTGGTTTTGTAAACCGTACCCCTTACAAATGTTATATGCTGTATATCCAGTCCGCTGTCCAAAGCCTCTGCAAGCTCAATAATCTGATGCTCACCCATACCGTACATTAATATATCCGCCTGCGAGTCAAGCAGAATTGAACGTCTTACCCTGTTATCCCAGTAATCATAATGGGATAAACGCCTTAAGCTTGCCTCAATACCGCCAATCATTATATTGACGGAGCTGCCGTAAGCCTCCCTTATTTTCTGGCAGTACACAATAGTTGCCCTGTCGGGTCTGTGACCGCTCTCTCCACCCGGAGAATATAAATCCTTATCCCTTTTCTTTTTTGCAACGGAATAATGGTTTACCATAGAATCAATATTTCCGCCGCTTACCAAAAAAGCCAGCCTTGGTTTGCCAAAACGCATAAAATCCTTTGTGCTTTTCCAGTCGGGCTGGGGTATAAAGCATACCTTATATCCCCTGCTTTCAAGCATACGGGTAATAATTGCCGCACCAAAGGAGGGATGATCTATATAAGCATCACCGCAAACATATACAAAATCCGGCTGTTCCCAGCCCCTTGCAAGCATTTCCTCATAGGTTACAGGTAAAAAATCCATTTTTACACCTCATTTTATCAAACCGTATTTCTGCTTTAAACGCATAATACGCAGTACATGTTCATCTATTTCTTCCTCAGTTATTTCACCGTTTGCAACACCCTGTTCAATTCCGCTGTAAGCAAGCTGCAAATCCTGCGGCATAAGCACTATATCCGCCCCCGCCTTAATTGCCGTACAAGCCGCCTTGTCTGCGGTAAAATAATCGGTAATTGCACCCATGGACATTGAGTCGGTAATAACCACACCGTTAAAGCCTACGTAATCCCTGAGACAGCCCTCTATAATTTCCCCTGACATGGACGCAGGCAGTCCGTCAGAGGTCACATTTGGCGTCATTATATGTCCTGCCATAATCATATCCGCAGGATTTTTAAAAGGTATCAGCTCACATTCCTTAAGCTGTTCAAGGGTTTTATAGGTTATTGCACAGCCATAGTGGCTGTCCTCTGCCGTATCACCATGCCCGGGAAAGTGCTTTAAGCAGCACATAATTCCACTGTCATGAAAGCCCCTTACGGCTTCACACACCATTTCCGCAGTTTTATAAGGCTCTTCGGAAAAAGCTCTTTTACCTATAACCGGATTTTGCGGATTTGTATTTACATCCGCAACCGGTGCAAAATCCAGATTGAAGCCATACTGCTTTAAATATGTGCCAATTTCTCTGCTCATATCGTAAACAACACCGTCATTTGCCGCATCAGCTGCACTTTCATAATGCGAAACGTTAAAATTATTGTTTTGTGCAACCCTCGTCACACTGCCTCCCTCCTCATCAACGGAGATAAAAAGTGCAGTCCTGCTGTTAGCCTGAAAATCATTTAACAGTGCTGTAAGCTGCTCACGGTTAACTATATTTTTTGAAAAAAGTATAATACCGCCTACAGGATATTTTTCAATCCCTTTAATAACACTGGCATCTGTATAAGTAACACAATTACTTTCACCTGACAATGCCTCAGGCACAACAATAAAAAGCTGCCCAATCTTTTCGTGCAGTGTCATTGAGTTTAGCACAGTCTGTGCAGGCTCTACGGAAGTTGTTTCCGTTACCGACTCCGTTATTACGGTTACCGCCTCCGTTGTAGCTTCAACAGGCTTGTTTTCGCTTGTACAGCCCACTAACAACAGCATTAAGACGGCAAAAAATACATTTCTGACCTTCATTTATATCAAATCCTTAATTCATCCAGCTTGGCAGATATTTGTTTTTAAGTCTGCCCTTCTGTACCTTGCCCCAGCCAAGAGGATATCCGCACACGCACACAAGTGCCCAACCGTCAGCACAATCCACCTGAAAGCTGTCACCTCTTAAATACTTTTTTAGTCCTTCATCCTCAAGACTAAAATCAACCGTTAATTTAACCTCATCCTTTTTTAAGGTCATTGCAAATGCCTGGCTTGGCTCAAAACGGTTCTTTTTAAGCTCACCCAGATATAAACCGCTGCGCATTATCCGTATTCCCCTTAAATCCGGCAAGCCATTTGGCACTGCCATAAGAGAGGTGCCATGTATTATAAAAGGTGAATTTATCTCCGTATTAAGACAGCTTTTGCAAAATCCGTAAAAATCAGTCAGCTCCTTAGCTGATGGATTTGGTCTGTCCTCCGCCGCCGGTCTTATTGGTTCACCCTTTTTCCTCATAAGGCAAAGAAAGTGTCCCTCACCCTTTATTTTATAAGGCCATAATCTGCCGCACTTTTTTAGTTCCTCACTGCCGCCCTCCGTCCACTCCGGGCGTCCTCGGTCAAAGCCCTTGGACCTGTCCACCTCCAGTAGCTCAAAATCAGGGTTTTGCGTTAAAAACTCCCATATCATACCCTCGTCCTCCTCAGGAGCAAAGGTACAGGTAGAATAGGCTATAACACCCCCGTTTGTCAGCATTTTTGCAGCATTTTTAAGTATATCCCTTTGCAGTTCACAGCACATTTCACTTTTATGCTCCTCCCAGCTTCTTACCGCACCGTCATCCTTACGGAACATACCCTCACCGCTGCAGGGAGCATCAACTATAATTTTATTAAAATACCCTTCAAAGCGTTCCGCAAGCTTTTGGGGTGTTTCATTTGTTATTACGGCATTTTTAACACCACACACCTCAATATTTTTAAGCAGCGCCTTACAGCGTGAAGCACTTATATCGTTGCTTACTATTACACCCTCGCCCTTAAGCTTTGCCGCAGCCTGTGTGCTTTTTCCTCCGGGAGCTGCACACAAATCCAGTACTCTGTCCCCCGGCTGAATATCAATCATTGCTCCCGTTGACATTGCCGAAGGCTCCTGAATATAGTAAAGTCCGGCATTATAAAAAGGATGCTTTGCAGGACGTATTTCTTCATTATAGTAAAAGCCGCAGTCACACCACTTAACAGGCTCAAGCTCCCAATTTACAAGCTTTTTAATGGTATCGGGAGAAATCTTAAGGGTATTGGCACGCAAGCCGCAGTATCTTTTTTCATCAAGACTTTTTAAATATTTATCATAATCCTCACCCAGCAGGCCCTGCATACGCTGAGCATATTTTTCAGGTAAATTCATAATATAACCTCACAAGCAAAATACATTATATATTAATTTTAACATCATTCTACAGTAATAGCAATTGCAAATTTATCCCCCTTATTATATAATATATTTAATAAAACGAAAGGAGATTTACTATGAGTAAACAGGAATGGAAGCCGGGCACAATACTTTACCCCATACCTGCAGTAATGGTAAGTTGCGGCACAATGAAAAGCAGCAACATCCTAACTGTAGCTTGGACAGGAACTGTTAACTCCGACCCTGCAATGACCTATATTTCCGTACGCCCTGAGCGTTACTCCTATGAGATGATAAAGCAAAGCAGAGAGTTTGTAATAAACGTAACCACCGAGGAGCTTGCCTTTGCAACGGACTGGTGCGGTGTGCGTTCAGGCGCAAAATATGATAAATTTAAGGAAATGAAGCTTACAAAGGGCAGAGCTTTGCATGTCAGCTGTCCTATTATTGAGGAAAGCCCCATAAATATCGAATGTAAGGTTGTAAAGGAAATGCCTCTCGGCACTCACACCATGTTCCTTGCTGAAATTGCAGGTGTACAGGCTGACGAAAAGTTTATGGAGGAAAACGGGAGATTTGATTTTGCTGCCTCAAACCCTATAGCATATTCCCACGGTGAGTATTACACACTTGGAAAAAAGCTGGGCAAATTTGGTTACTCCGTTAAGAAAGGCTGAATATTATGAATATACTTACAGTACTGCCCTTTGATAAATGGCAGAAATTAAGACTGGAAAGCGAAAGCAAGGGGTCAAATATAATATATTCCTCTTACGATAAGGTAACTGATAAGGAGCTTGCCGAAGCGGAAATTATTATAGGCAATATTCCCGTAAATAAGCTTAAGCTCTGCCATAATTTAAAATGGCTGCAGCTTAATTCCGCAGGTACAGAGGGTTATCCCGAAAATATGCCCGCAGATGCACTGCTTACCAATGCTTCGGGAGCCTACGGTCTTGCAATCTCTGAGCATATGCTTGGTATGCTGCTTGAAATAAAGAAAAAGCTTTATCTTTACAGGGATAATCAGCATAAGCATATATGGCAATCGGAGGGCAGTGTAACCTCCATAGAGGACAGCGTTGCACTTGTTGTTGGTATGGGAGATATAGGCGGTGATTTTGCACGTAAGCTGAAGACTCTAGGCGCCTACGTAATAGGTGTTAAACAGGCTATTGTGACGAGCTGTATACAACGAAAAGCCTTAAAGAGCTTGTTCCGAGAGCCGATATAATTGCCTTAGCCCTGCCCGGGAACAGCTCTACAGACCATATTTTTGACAGGCAAATGCTTAGCCTTACAAAAAGAGGCTCAATAATATTAAATGTAGGGAGAGGCTCTGCCATTGACACCGAGGCACTGTGCGACCTGTTGGAGCAGGGACATTTTGAGGGTGTGGGGCTTGATGTGACAGACCCTGAACCACTGCCCCCAAATCACCGCCTTTGGGATATACCAAACGCAGTTATAACACCCCATATTTCAGGCTTTTTCCATCTGCATAAAACCCTGGAAAGAATAATTGATATTTCAACAGATAACCTCAGCCGATATTTAAATGGTGAGGAGCTTAAAAACACAGTGGATTATAATACAGGCTACAGAAAACACTGATATAAGGCAGCAAAAAATTATTATTTGTACTTTTATAAAGCAAAAAACCGCCGCTTTCAAAAAAAGTGACGGTTTTTGTATGCTTATTTATCCGTATTATCGTTATAAAGCTTATTATCAGAGGTTACCTTGTAAATACCCGGCTTTGGTGCAGCAGTGGTATTGTTTTCGTTATATAAATGGTTATCGGCAGTAACCTTATAAATGCCCGGCTTTGGTGCTTCAGCCTCAGGCTTTGACGCCTCCGTTGCAGCTGCCTCGCCAAACTTAGGTATATTTATGTTTGCAGCGCTTACAGGCTCCGGAGCAGGCTCGGCAGGCTTTGGTGCTTCACTGTGGCTTACACTGTTTTTAAGTGTTCTTTCACCGCCAAGTCCATAGCTTGGGTTAGCAGGAATACCGCCCATACCGACACCTCCTGCAAGACCGGTTTTAATAAAAGGCTTTGCCGTCTCCTGCTTTGGCGCCTCCTCAGTCTTTGGAACACTGCTTGCTGCCAAAGGTGATGGCGCAGACTGAACAGTCTTTGGTTCCTCAGTTTCAGCCTTTGCCTCCTGATTGCTTACAGGTGCAGCAGGCCTTGGTGTATTTACGACACCAAACGGTGGTACCTTGTGCTGTACGGCAGGCTGCGGAGCATTCTGCTTTGGAGCAGACGTCTCGGGTATACCATTCTTCTGCCATTCACTTACTAACGCAACAATCTCATCCAGATTTTTTGTAACACTTGCAGTAGCCTCGGGATCATACGATTTAAGATATTTGTCAACCAAAGCAACATAATCTTTATTAAAATTATTGATTAATATCTTCTGCTGTGCTATAGTATCCTTAATATCCTGAATTTGCTTATCGGCATTTTCAGCAATAGCTGCAGAGCACTTCTGTGCCTCTGCCATAATTTTATCCTTTTCAGCATTCGCTTTTTTGAGAATTTCGGCAGCTTCATCATTTGCCTTTTTAACTGTAGCAGCCGACTCCTCATTAGCCTTTTTAATAACTGCTGCAGTTTCCTCATTAGCCTGCTTAATCATTTTATCAGATGCCATCTGAGCACTGATAATTGCCTTGTTAATTGCAGATGCCTTGTTTTCGTACTCCTTTAGCTGCTGCTCAAGGCTGTTTATGTAAGCATCAACCTCTACCGGCTCATAGCCGCCCTTTTTATTAATAGTAAATGTTGGCATTAGTTCCACCCCTTCTTATTTATAATGTTGACGTTTGATAATAACAGTATAACATTTTAGTAAAATTATTGCAATATATTTTATAAGGAAGTATCACAATGAACGATAATTATTATATGTCACTTGCCCTG
>CALIRN010000053.1 GCA_938042265.1 uncultured Eubacteriaceae bacterium | reverse complement strand
CTACCGCTGTTTTTGTCAAGCACCATCAATCGGGAAGCAGCTCTATCTTCCAACGGATGCTGAGCAATAAGCGCTTTGGGTAAATAATAATAGAAATCTCTTTTTTTCATTATAATACTCCTTAGTAAACATCAATACCTGTATAATAATACTTTAATATATCAGTATAGCTGTATCCAAGCTCTGCCATACCCTTTGCACCATATTGGCTCATACCGACACCATGTCCATAGCCGCTGCCTGTTATGGTAACACTGTCCTGTGACTCAATCATATTACTTTCATCCGATGATATAACATACTCACCCTCACTGCCTATTATAACGGTATTTACATTTTCCACGGGACCGACAACACCATTAGCTGCTATAGCAGAAATAACATTTATATCTACATTTTCACCATCATTTTCAGCCAAAACATATACGTTATTGGACATAACAGATGTACTTGACAGCTTAAAATTACGGCTGTAAAGACTACCATCTGCAGAATTTTTAAACAAATCCCTTATTTCCTCACGTTCCAAAGTTACGTTGCCTGCCGTACCTTCAATTATCATTGTTTTTACAAGACCGCCGTCAAGAGTTTCTCCCACACGGACAGAGGTTACATTGCCCACATTAAGCGATGCGTTTTTACAAAGCTCTGTAATCTCGGCAAAAGAAAAAGTTCTTACCCATTGCTTACCGCCTGTCTCATTTATTTCCTTAACTCCGACAAGATATGGCACATCAGTACCCCATACATCAACTGCACTTTGAGTATGTCCACCGCTGGAAGAAAAATAAGTGGCTGCAATTAACTCCCCATTGTAATAAGCCATAACACCTTTTGTTTCATTAACAGCCTGTATACCTGCAGAAGATTCACCGTTAACACCGTTATATTGCTGACAGTCAGTATTGTCACAAAGGTCATATTTTCCGTGCTTGCCAAGGTTGCGCTGAGTATAGGTTCTCGCAGCAACAGTCTGTGCTTTAATTGCCTCTATCGGCCATGATTGAGGCATTTCCGAGGTAACAACACCTAAAAGATATTGCTCCAGCGGTAATATATTTACTGCATTTACAGTATTGCCGTTTCTGTAAATTTCAATAGTATTTCTGTATAAATATCCGCCTAAATCAACTATACCGTTGTCTGTCGATATATGTACTGCATCGGTGCCATTTGCAAAAAAAACGTTTTTTTCTCCGGAACGGAATGTGACGGCATTTCCACCCAAAGTTATACTTGCAAATCCGGATATTTCGTTGCTTTCATTGGATTTTTCTTCTTGGGTAGTGATTTCTAAATCCATTTCCAAGGTAACATTAGTATCATTTACTACTGTTTCCTCTTCCGCCGTACTGTTGGTTTTTGCAAAGTAAACGCCCCACCCATTATCCTTTAAAACAGGTACAGCTCCCTCTGAAAACTCATTTGCATAAAGTTGTGCTTCCGTATATGTATTAAACTTCAAGCCTGAATCAAAATAGCTACCACTTACAGGCTGCGCACTGAAACCACCATCAGCTCCTACACTGTATTTAGTTCCTTCACCAATTTGTACCGTAATAATACTGTTACTTATGGGAATGCTGCTAACACCTATGTAATGCCTTTCAAGACCAATTCTCACATCTCTTGATGCACCAAAGGAAACATAAAAATTACAACAAATCAATATAAGTATAATGCTGATAAAAACAGCGAATATCCTTTTCAAAAAAATCACCTCATTTATCAGTATAACAAATATTTTGCAACATTTCCACTAAAATTTCAAATCGTAACAAAAGTGACATATAAAACATATAAAAATGAAACAAACCTGATTATTTATAAAGCAAAAAGGATTTAAATTAGTAAATATATTTTCTAAGCAAATTTGTCCTCTTTTTTGGTAAAAAAATAAATGTTGAGTTTTTCCACAACATTTGTTATAGAACCATTATATATGCTTAAGTTCTTATTTTTATAGAGATAAAGCCCATTTTCACCTTGAAAATGGGCTTTATTGACAGTCTAAGAACAGACCAAAATGTTCTGTTCTTTGTTATTATACGTCAGTTTTTAGCGTTTACAAAACTTTAAACAGCTATGATTATATTATGATATTGAACCTAAAAGATAAGGTCTGTCAAATGTAAATGTAAGTAAATCGTAATTCATAGCATTATCTTCGACATCCTTTTCTGCCGAGAGAATACCCAATTTTGCCTGTTTTACCTGATATTCTGTAGCCATACCTGCTTTATAACTGGTAACGGCAGAGTTATAGTCAGCTTTAGCCTGCTCAACGGCTCTTAAAAGGGTTTTATTGTTTTCCTCAAGCTGTTTAATATTGTTGTAGGTAGTTCTGATGTTATTTTCAAGCGTATCTTGTGAATCAGCGAGATTTCTCTTGGCAGTATTAAGTTCGTTTCTTACACCAATTTCACTTTCACTGTCATAAGCAGCATTAGTTCTTTCCTTATATTCAGCAAGAAAAACATCATTCTTCAATGTTTTGATACTTGGATCGGTTTCTCTTTTACGATCAACATATTGCTCAATACTTACATCATTCAAAGCATCAAAGGTTACCTCTGATTCAACATAAATATCCTGACCTGCATCTACACCAAGTAAGGTTTTAAGCGCCTGCTTCTGATTATCCATGTTAAGCTTAAGCACTTCAAGATTACTCTCGTTTTTAAGCTGAGTTGTTTTAGCTGTTTGAAGATTGTAATCACTTTCGTATCCAAGCTTATTTTTAAGCTCCATATTTTCAATATTTTCCTGTCCCAGCTTTACGCTTGCATCAAGCAATTCAATCTGTGATTGAGTAGTTTTTATATTATTGACATAGCTCTTTAATGCAAGCTCAACACCATCCTTAACCATTTCCTCATTAACATCAATCATTTGCTTTTGAATTTCAACATTTTTAATGTTACGTGCCACTTGGATTGTGCTTTCAATATTCTCCTGAAGTGCGAGCTGTGCAGCAAGGACATCATTAGTCTGCTGACTTAAGTTAAATAAATTGCTATTATACTGACTCTGCTGTTGATCAAGAGACCATATTAAATCACCTAAATTATCTCTCATTTCATCCAAATAGTCAACGGAATCCTCAATATTTTTAAGGGCTGAACTTTTACTAATAGCCATTTTAAGAGCTTCATCGTATGTAAGCACCAATGTGTTTTCGGTAATATCAGGTGTAACATCAAGGAGTATATACTTTTCATTACCAGTGTTAATGCTGACCCTATACTTTGCCTGATCCCAATCAATTGAATAACCAAAGGCGTCACTTACAAATCTGACAGGTACAAAAATATGTCCGTCTACATTTACGCATTTAGTGGGCAGAGAAATAGGTGTATCATTTACATAGCCCTTATTTGTGTCAACATACAAAACAACGGTTTTACCGTCCTTTTTTGCTGTAACACACCTTTTAACACTGTTCCACTGTACCTCAGCTCCAAGAAGCTCGAAAACCTCTCGCATACCAAGTAAATTGTAGCCATTGTTGTTAATAACGGTACCAGCATTTGCTTCAAGCAAACCGTCTACCTCAAAGCTGACCTCTGCGGCCATTGCAGGCATACTGCCAAATAAAATAGCAGAGGCCAAAAATAAAGCAGTTAATCTCTTTTTCATACAACCATCCTTTTTCCAAAAATAATTTTAATATAAAATAATTATATTATAAAACTTTTTTCAGTTCAAGTAATTTTGATATTTCTTAATATAAACGTCATTTTTTATAAAAAGTTTTAACAAAAAAATAATTTATCATAAATAAATTTTACATTATCGGAGGACAAAAAAATAATAATTAGTACAGTAGCAACAAAAACATATATCATACTTGGAACAGGTAACTTATATATTTTACAGAAAAAAAACATTTTTACAATAAATCCATGCAAAAGATAGACATATAGAGTACGCTGTCCCAAAACTGACAATTTTGTTTTTCTGTTTGGTATTAAGGAAATAAGCAAATATATTGCACATACTGCTGTTATCATTAACCATAACCGCATCTCAAATGGGCACTTGGTTAATTTATAGCATTTTGCAAAATATGTCCATTCAGGGTTAAAGCTATTTACATTAATTAGTACAGTAAAAGCAAAAGCTATTAAAATAGTTAATGCTATTAAAATAATAGAATATTTTTTTATTAGAACAAAAAAATCCCTAAACCCAATAAAATGTCTTTGTGCAGCACCTAACAGAAAAAACGGCAAAAAGCATATAATTCTTGACAGCGTAAATGTATAACCTACTTTAGGTAAAAATCCTACAAGAATTACACATATAAAGGACGCAGCCAGTGTAATAACATATATAATATTACCCAATCCTATTACAACTTTATTAATTAATTTTCATACAAGTACACATGGAAGATACCAGAAAAGTCAGTAAGGCTCAGTAAGAACATTTTTTGTTTTGTCATGCAATACATATATTTCAAAAATTGTATACAATAACTGAAAAACTGCATAAGTCATCATCAAATTAATTAAATCACGCCGTATTTCAAAGCTGGTAAAGACTCCTGTACAATATACAAATGCAGGCATATGAAAAGAGTATATAATTATATAAATAACTTTTTTAATTCCGTTTTTCGACAGGAACGGTTCAAGTAAATGCCCTGCTACCACCAGAATTATCAATAGTCCCTTAATATTGTCATATAAATATATTCTGTTTTTATCCATAAATGCTTCTAAAAAAGGCTGTATCTAAGCAATTACCTAAATACAGCCATAATTTTAATATCCTAATTCTTCGCCAACTATTATAATCTTAATTCTGCCCTTTGGCTTACACTTTCTTGTAATTGAGATATAGCTGCAAATGCAATCGTCATGCAGACAATCCATGCAGCTTCCTGCCTTTGTGCAGGGTGTATCCAATCCGAAGCTTGCTGCATTTATAGGTGCTGCTGTATTTCTTGCACGAAGCATAGCACTTTCCTCAGTAGGTGTAATTTTATTGATGCCTACAATCAGCAAAACGTTATCTGGTCCATACATCATAGCAGCAACTCTGTTGCCCGTACCGTCAATATTAATAATCTCACCGTTTAATGTAACTGCATTTGCACTGCCTAAGTACCAGTCAACAGTAAACGCCTTACGATATATAGCCTTTTTTTCATCTGCGTCCTTTGCCAGTGTTCTGTCCAGAATATTATAGCAGCCTTTTTTAAGCGCTTCAGTAATACCAATTTCGCCAATGCTTTTTGTACCGCCCCAGGTTACTGAGGCACCCTGAGGAATAAGCTCTAAAGCCAAATTTAATGCAGCAGACTTATCCTTACAGTACCATGCCTCAAAGCCGCGCTTTTTAAAAGCATCAGCAGCTCTGTTACCTATAGTATTATAATATTCTTCTCTAGGCGTCATTAGTATACCCCCAATTATTTCTTAATTGAAATCATGTGCTTTGTAAGATCCTCAAGTTCGTCAGCCTCACGGATAAGAACAGTTTCACCGTTTTCACGGATAAGTACCTCTGCAGGTCTTAATCTGTTATTATAGTTAGATGCCATTGCATATCCATAAGCACCTGCATCAAGCAAACCGATAGTATCGCCAACCTCAACCTTTGGCATTAATCTGTCCTTTGCAAGGATGTCACCACTTTCGCAGATGTTACCTACCACAGTAATCTCCTCTGTTTCGTCAGAATTATTATAAACCTCAATATCATGATGTGAATCATACATAACAGGTCTTTGAAGTACATTAAAGCCAATGTCTGTACCGGCAAATTTGTGTACATTATTCTGCTTTACGGCGTGGACTGTACCTAGGAGAACACAGCATTCTGCCGAAATATATCTTCCCGGCTCAATTTTAAAGGTAATTTCCTTTCCATATTCCTTAACAAAGTTATCTATTACCTCAGCAAGCTGCTTGCTTAAGCTGTCAAGGTTAAATCTTGGCTGGTCATTAAGCTTTTCATAAGGTATACCTATGCCGCCGCCAAAATCAACAAACTCAAGGTCATCAAACTGCTTAACAATTTCAAGGATAGCCTTAACACCTTCAATATACTTATCAGCTTCCATAAAAAGAGAACCGATATGGTTGTTAATACCTACAAGCTTAAGATTATACTTCTTTAAAATTTCTTTAAACTCAGGAATATATTCAGGGTTTATGGCAAACTTTGTTTTTTTCCCGCCTGTTATGACCTTTTCACTGTGACCTGCACCTACACCGCTGTTAAACCTTGCCGCAATTCTGCCGCCGGGGTTTAACTGACCATACTGTTCAAGCTGTGAAAGTGAGTCAACACTCATTGTAATATTATGGTCAATTGCAAACTGCATCTCCTCTTTGGAAATATTGTTGCTTATAAAGAAAATCTGCTCTGGCTTAAAGCCTGCCTTAAGCTCAACGAAAATTTCGCCGGGGCTCATTGCATCAACATAAAGCCCCTCTTCGTTTACGATCTCAAGAAAAGCAAGATTGCTGTTTGCTTTTGCAGAATAGTTTACGATAAAATTTTTGTAATCAACAAGATTTTTAAGCTCACGGCATCTTTCTCTTAAAATGCGCTCATTATAAACGTAAAGAGGACTTCCGAATTTTGCGGTTAAATCCGCAGGCTTATTACCCTGAAAAAAGTTTACGCTATCGGTTACTTTAGTGTTAATTTTTGACATTTTCTTAAATCCTTTCTTATATAACAATTATACATTACCATATAATTTTTTGACATTTTCAATTTTTGCACTCATATTCATAAGTACAAGGTCGGCAAGTGTTAAGGCTGTCATTGCTTCTACAACCACTACTGCACGTGCTACAACAATAGGGTCATGCCTGCCCGTAATAGCAATTTTTATATCCTTACCATTATTATTAACGGTAATCTGAGATTGAGCTATTGAAGGGGTAGGCTTAAATGCAGCCCTGAATACCAACTTGTCCCCATCAGAGAGACCGCCCAATACACCACCTGAATTATTTGTATATTTTTTAACCTGCCCATTATCCATATAAAAATTATCATTATTGTCGGAGCCATACATTTGTGATGCACCAAAGCCTACACCAAACTCAACACCCTTAACTGCACCTATGGAAAATATGGCTCTGCCAAGGCATGCATCAAGCTTGTCAAAAACCGGCTCACCTATACCCGGTTTAAGACCTTTCACCTCACACTGAACTACACCGCCTACACTGTCCAGATTGGCAATGGACTCATCAAGAAGCTTTGCCGCCCTTTCGGCAGCCTCCTTATCAGGCATACAAAGAGGATTGTTAAATCTTTCATCAAGGTCAAAATTATCCTCGTCAATTTTAATGTTGTTAATAGCAAGCGTATAAGCATTAATGTCTATATCGATTTCATTAAGAAGTTTTTTTGCTACTGCACCGGCTGCAACCCTTGCTGCCGTTTCACGGGCAGAGGAGCGACCGCCGCCTCTGTAATCCCTGAAGCCGTATTTACTTTCAAAACCAAAATCGGCATGACCGGGGCGGAAAACATTACTGATTGCGGAATAATCCTTTGAACGCTGATCCTCATTGAAAATAGCGAGAGAAATTGGCGTACCTGTTGTTTTGCCCTCAAAAACTCCGGATAAAATTTCAACCCTATCACTCTCACTGCGCTTGGTGGTATATTTGCTGCTGCCGGGCCTGCGCCTGTCCAAATCTCTTTGAATATACTCACTGTCAAGAGCTATGCCTGCAGGACAGCCGTCAATTACAACGCCAATACCTCTGCCATGGCTTTCACCCCAGGTACTTATTTTAAAAATGCTGCCAAAAACCGAGCCTGACACATAATCACCCTTTATAATTTATTTATCTTGCAAAGAAATGAGCAAGATAGTATAATTAAATAGTAAAATTGACTGTTCAATGTATTGTAACATTTTTTCAGCTTTTTTACAACAAATTTTTTTACTTTGCCAATAATTCTGCAATTTTTTTAAGGAGAAAATATGGATAAGTTAAAGCTAAGTCTTAAACCTACACAAATACTTGTGCTTGGATTTTTGTTTTTGATATTTTCGGGCGGAGTGCTTTTAAGTTTGCCCTTGTCATCTGCAGATGGCAGCTTTACTCCATTTCTTGACAGCTTATTTACATCTGCTTCTGCCACCTGTGTGACGGGTCTAACGGTAGTAAATACGGCACAGCACTGGTCATTTTTTGGCAAGCTTATCATACTTATGCTTATTCAGATAGGCGGACTTGGCTTTATAACACTTATGACTGCCGTACTTTTGCTTGCAGGAAAAAGAATTACGTTAAAGGAGAGAGTTGTCATTCAGGAATCCCTTAACCTTTCAAAAAAACATGGTATAGTGCGCTTTGTTAAGTTTCTGGCTAAATTTACACTGGCTATTGAGCTTATTGGGGCAATAATTCTTACATTTTGTTTTTTATCTGATTACAGCCCTTTAAAAGCTGTAGGTATGGGGATATTTCACTCTATATCGGCATTTTGTAACGCAGGCTTTGATATTATAGGCACAAACAGCCTGATGCCTTATGCAGAAGATATTATCGTAAACATTGTAATAATGCTGTTGGTTATAACGGGAGGTCTTGGTTTCCCTGTATGGGTAGATCTTCTTGGTCTAATAAATAATGATAAAGAAAAAAAGCTTAAAATTAAACAGAAAATCAAAAAATTATCTTTGCACAGTAAGCTTGTTTTGATTTCCACCGTAATTCTTATTTTGTCAGGTGCACTGTTTACCTTTGTCTTTGAATGCAATAACCCTGATACAATGGGTAATTATTCTACGTCAGGTAAAATTTTAGCGTCCTTTTTTCATTCCGTAGTACTGAGAACGGCAGGATTTTTGACAATGGATTACAGCGGTCTGCGTTACTCAACAGAGTTTCTTTCTATAATTCTGATGATGATAGGTGGATCTCCCTGCGGTACTGCAGGCGGTATAAAAACAATATCTGCTGCAATAATTCTGCTTGCGGTAATATCCATTATAAAGGATAAGGACAGCATATATGCTTTCCGCCGCAGTATTTCATTCAGAATACTGCAAAAGGCCCTTACAGTGACCATATTAATGCTTACAATACTGTTGCTTGCAACAACTGTTTTGTCGGTTACAGAGGCAAATATGAGGTTTGATTATGAGTTTATTGACCTGCTTTTTGAAACTGCATCGGCACTTGGCACTGTAGGCAGTTCTGTTGGATTAACACCTTATCTTTCAGGCATAGGAAAAGTAATTATAATTATATGTATGTTTATCGGAAGGCTTGGTCCAATTACTGTTGCAATTTCCTTTATGACGCCAAATAAGGATAAAAATAAAATTCACTACCCTGCTGAGGATGTATTGGTAGGCTGAGGAGGATTAAAATGAAAAATAAAAAACAGTTTGCTGTGTTGGGATTGGGCCGATTTGGTCAGGCAGTTGTCAAAACCTTAACCGAAAACGGATATGATGTTCTGTGCTGTGACAAAAATCCTGATTTAATTAATCAGATGGCGTCTTATGCCACGGATGTAATACAGGCCGATATTTCCGATGAGGGAGCACTTAAGGAAATGGGACTAAATAACTATGATGTCGTAATAATTGCAACAGGAGATAGTCTGGAATCTGCTGTTATGGCTACAATGGCAGCAAAGGAAATGGGCGTCGGAATGGTTATTTCAAAGGCAAAGGATGTAAAGCAGAGCAATATCCTTTACAAGGTAGGTGCCGATAAGGTTGTTTTGCCTGAAAGGGATATGGGAAGGAGGCTTGCAACAAGCCTGATTACCTCAAATATATTGGAGTTTATAAGCTTTTCCGACAGCTATGGCATTGTAGAGGTAGCACCTAAAAGGGAATGGATTGGTAAGACACTTGTTGGCGCAAATATACGTGCCAATACTGGGCTTAATGTTGTAGCTATTAAAAGAGGTAATGACGTAATTGTATCACCCTCACCGCAGGATACCATTAATTCCGATGATATCCTTGTAATTATCGGCAGCAGCGACAAAATACAAAAATACAATTAAGGATAAAGTATGAAATATTTAGAAAGCATAAACAACAAATTAATTAAACATACTATTGCTCTTGCAAACAAAAAGGAACGGGATAAAACAGGTCTGTTTGTACTTGAAGGGGAGCGTCTGGTTTCCGAAATAAACGATATGGAATTAATTGAATATGTTATTGTTTCGGATAGCTACAAAGGAGAGTTTCCCTACACAAATAAAATTTGTCTTACAAGCGACAGCTTGTTTGAAAAGCTGTCAGATACTGTAAACCCACAGGGAATTCTTGCGGTCTGTCACAAATTTAAGCATAAATATGAAAATGCTTTTACTGTCGATAATCCGCTTTTTATTATATTGGAAAATGTGCAGGACCCTGGTAATCTGGGCACAATAATACGTACCGCTGATGCTGCAGGAGCAGACGGTATATTCTTAAGCAAGGGTACCGTTGATTTATATAATCCTAAAGTAGTAAGAGGAACCATGGGGTCACTGTTTCACCTGCCAATATACACAAATGCAGAAATTAATGGATTGTTAAATGATTGTAAACGACATAACATACAAACTCTTGCTACTCATCTTGGGGGCATAAATACACCTTACAGTGTTGACCTTAAAAAACCCACCGCCATAATTGTCGGCAATGAAGGTTCAGGCTTAACTCCGGAAACTGCAACAATGGCAGATGAGCTTGTAAGAATACCTATGCCGGGCAGAGCGGAGTCAATGAATGCCTCAATTGCTGCGGGTATACTTATATATGAGGCTGTAAGACAGCGTCTTGGGGGTGAATGAAATGGCAAGAATAAGCTGGGATGAATATTTTATGAATATGGCTGAATTGGCAAGCAGACGCTCCACATGCTTAAGACGTCAGGTAGGTGCAGTAATAGTTAAGGACAATCAGGTGCTTGCAACAGGCTATAACGGTGCGCCAAAGGGTGTGCCAAACTGCTGCGACTTGAATGAATGCCTCAGAGAAAAGCTGAATATTCCAAGTGGAGAGAGGCATGAGCTTTGCCGTGCTGTTCATGCGGAAAATAATGCCATTACTCAATGTGCCGTAAATGGTGTATCCTGTAAGGGCGGTACAATGTATGTTACCGCTAGCCCCTGTAATATGTGCTTAAAGCAGATAATTAACGCAGGTATTGTAAAGATAATTGCCAAAGAGGTTTATCCTGATGAAATGAGTAAGGAAATGCTTAGTCAAAGCGGTATTGATTTTGAGTTGTATAACGGGCAATAATTAAATCTATAATATTAAAAGCGTCAGACAATATGATATCTGACGCTTAATTTATGGATTACAAGAGAGAAATATATACCTAACGTGTGATTTATTGCTCTATTGGCAGCCTAACAATAACGGTAAAGCAGTTGGTGCTTTCATCTTCAATATGCTCAAAGAAGCCGTTATGCTGCTGAACAATATTTTTACAAACATCAAGACCAATGTTGGTGCTTTCTTCCCTATGTGCCTTTTTGATTATCGTATTTGATACAGATACAGTAAGACAATTATTTTCAATAGTATTGTTTATAATTATAGGTTTACCCTTATCGGCATATTTAAGTATATTGGAAAAAACGTTCACGAATACTCTGCTAAATACTTTAGTATCAAGCACCACCGTTGCCCGCTGCTCACAGCATTCATATTCAAAAGTGTACCCTTTTTCACCAAGGTTGAATATATAGTCTTCTAACATGGTATTAATAACGTCTATGCCATAAGGCTCTTTGTTAAGCTCACTCTCTTTAATATCGAAGGCAAAAAAATACTCAAATATCTTGTCTGAAAGCTCCTTTATCTGATATGCCTTGTTTTTAGTTTTGGTAATGTATGAGTCAAGCTCCTGTTCATTTTTATACTTTTTACCATCTATTATTTCCAAAAGACCTATAAGGATTGTAAGTGGTGTTCTTAAATCGTGTGACATTGCCGTTACAAGCCTGTGATTGGCAAGCCTTGCCTGTTCCTCTTCTTTTTGTCGTTCAATAATTGACGTGCGCATATTGTCAATGCTGCTCGCCAAATAGGTAAGCTCATCGTTGCCCTTTATTGTAAGCTTATAGCCGAGATCACCACCCTCAAGTATATTTACTTCCTTTTCAAGGATGGTTATATATTTAACTTTTCTGCGTATAAAACCTGTACATATGAGCAAAAAGGTTATAACAGAAATAAGTATGGCTAAGTAATGCGTGTATACCATAAATTTAAACTTTATCAGCATAAAAAGCTCAATTTGTGCAACTTTATCAGAAAATTGAATACTGTATAAATTTCTGTAGCTATGGGGCGGCGGTATATCCTCACCTTCATAATTTATTTTTTTTAAAAAGGTTGAGTCAAAAATAACCCTGCCGTTATCATGTATTGCAAGCATTACATTTTTTTCTCTGCTGACCCAATCCATAATTCTCTCAATATCACGAGTAGAAATGCTGTTTTTTGTAACAAATTGTTGGAATTCTTCAATCTTTAGTTCAATATTTTTTTCAATGTAGTCAGAATGCTCAACCTTTGCGTTAATTATGCTTGTTCCACAGGATATAATAACAAAAAACAACAATACACTTATAACTATTGCCACAATGGCTACACCCGTGAACTGAGTACTGAGTTTTGCAGGTAATCCTTTTTTACTCAATAGTATATCCCCTTCCCCAGACGGTTTTTATATACTTGGGATTTTGCGTATCATTCTCTATTTTGGTTCTTAATCGTCTGATATGTACCATTACCGTATTATTATCACCATACAGGTAGTCCTTTTCCCAAACTGTCTCATATATTTCCTGTGTGGAGAAAATCTTTTTACGATTTAAAATAAGCAGCTTCAGAATATTGTACTCCATATCTGTGAGCATAACTGCTTTGCCGTTAAGCTCAACGAGCCTTTTGTCAATATTTACACATAAATCTCCGATTTCTATTATATTATTATCGACTTTTGCATTAGTATGATATACATAGCAACGCCTTAGCAGTGCCTTGACCCGTGCAAGTATTTCTGAGTAGGAAAATGGCTTTACAAGATAATCATCACCGCCTGCGGAAAAACCCATGGTTTTATCCGCATCCTCGGTTTTTGCCGTAAGAAACAATATCGGTGCAAATGTTATTTTTCTTATATCAACACAAGCTTTAAAACCGTCCTTACCCGGCATCATCACATCCAGAATAATAAGATCGGGGGAGTCACCAGCCTTAAGTACCGCATCTTCACCATCTACAGCCTCTGTAACCTCATAACCCTCACTTCTGAGTAGGACTCCGAGAACCTCTCTGATTTCAGGATTGTCATCAGCTATAAGTATTTTAGTATGTTTCTCCATTTCCCCACCTCATTTTATAAATTATATTAAATCCGGATTATTAAATTTGCTGACAAGCACATAATGCGAATATACACTTTGCTTTATGGTATTTTCAAGCTGTTCAATTTCATATTCCGCTTTATCATATTCAAGCTGAGTTATTTTGCCTAACTGCAGTTGAAGTTTTTTTACTTCAAGTTCCTTTTTCTTTTGTTCAAGAGATTCAAGATTATTGTTATAATTTGTTTCCGAGGTCTGAATATTATTATAAACAGTTCTTAAATTTGCCTCTATATTTGTTTTTGTATCTGCAAGCGTTCTGGTAGCCTGTGCATAATTGCTTTGTGCATTTTCCTTATATCCGCCGCTGTATTCCGAGGAATATACATCTAGCTTATATTTTGCTATTGTGGCTGCCTCTTCCTGTTCCTTAACAGCCTGGCTGCTTGACACTGCCTTTGCAACAGCATATTCAAGGTCAACATCACCTAATGGCTCATACTCAATATCAAGATTAATAGAGTATGTTTTACTTAAATCCTGCCCTAATATTCTGTTAAGAGAAGTATACGCTTCTTCCACAGCAATTTCAAGATTTTGCTTAGAACTTTTTGTTTGTTTGTTGGATACCACAAGTGAATCATAATCGGTCTGGCTTAAAAGACCAAGGCTGTTTTTTACCTGTGCAATTTTTAAGTCCCTTTCATTAAGCTCTATCTGTTTGTCATACATATCAATGGAATCCTCTGCATTAATAATTGCTGCAAAAAGCTCAATTACATTAAGCCTGATACTTTCCTTTTCAATTTCAACATTACTGTCATAATTTGCAAGGCTGTTCATCAGGTTTTTTAGTTCGACATTCAGGTTAGTGACCTCAACGTATTCATTTGACCAAATAAGGTCAGTTCTTGTATCATCAGCACTAAGCTCATTAATCTCATTGTTTTCATACAGGGTTTTAAGTGTACGGCTATATGCAACCGCCTTGCTTACCGCCTCATCGACGGTAAGTACATTATCATCCTGTTCATCGGTTACTGCTAAGGTTACAGCGGTATCTGCCGCATAAACACTTACAGAGCCAAAGGCTAACATCACTGCAATAATTGCAGGAATACACTTTTTCTTCATCTTTCATTCCTCCCAAAATTATCCCTCTAATGAAGGCTCATTACTTTCATTATCATTGTTACGAAAAATAATTCTTTTTATAAAATTTGTAAGCTTATCAACAAGTGAATAAGCTACAGGTACAAATACCAGTGTTACCAGTGTTGATAAGGACATACCAAATATAACTACTATTGCAAGTGGCTGTTGTGACTCCATACCTGAACCTCCACCCAGTGCCATTGGTACAAGGCTTATAATGGTTGTAAGTGTGGTCATAAGTATTGCCCTTAAACGTGTTGGTCCCGCCTCAAGTAAAGCTTCTTCAGCATTTTTGCCGTCACGTCTTCTTATCTGCTTTGTTACATCAATAAGCACAATAGCATTGTTTACAACCATACCCACCAGCATGATAAATCCCATAAGTGCCATTGATGTAATTGACTGCCCTGTAATAAACAGACCAAACAGACCGCCCGTAAGTGATATAGGCATAGCCGCCATAAGGATAAAAGGCTCAATAAAGGACTCAAACTGGGATGCAAGTATCATATAAATCAGAATTACAGCTACTATTATTGCATATATAAGGCTTGAAAAAGTGTCTTGCATCATTTCCATAGCACCTCCGAAGCTGTAGCTGTAGCCCTCAGGGAATACATAATTTTGTAGCTCCGCCTCAATAAGTGATTGTATTGCACTGGCATCCATACCATCAAAGTTTGCAGACACAGTTACATATCTTTCCTGATTCTCTCGTGAGATGGAGGTTGCACTCTCTCCCATCTCAATCTCGGCTACCTCGGTAATGGGTATGTTTGTACCTTGTGAGGTTTTGATTGTAAGGTTGTTAATATCCTTAAGATATTTAACACTATCATCAGGGAACTTTAGAGTAACATCTATCTCCGTGCCGTTAATTTTATAAGTAGTTGCTGTTGTGCCGCTTACTGCAGTATTTACAGCAGAAGCGATATCTGAGGTTGTAATTCCATATCTTGCCGCTTTAGCTCTGTTAAGAATAATATTACCCTCAGGTACTGCATCGTCAAGAGAGCTTTCAACATTGGTTGCACCGTCCATATTTTCAAGCATATCACAAATATCATTGCTTATTTTTTCAAGCTCATCAGTTTCTGAGCCCGTAATTTTAAGTGAAAGCTTATCGCTTCCGCCAAAGTTGCCCATGGCGTTGCTTGATGCACTTATGGTTATTTTACAGCCTGCTATATCAGCGAGCTTCTGTTTTAAATCATTTACAATATCGTCAGTACTTCTTGCTCGTTCTTCCTGATCCACAAGATTAATATTGATGCTTATTGCACCACCTCTGCCACCCATGCCACCGCCACCTGCATTGGCATAGATAGTGTCCGCCTCAGGTATATCACCCATTGCATCCATTATTTCGTAAAGTTTGGCTTCTTTCTTTTCGTAGGCAATACCGTCCGGCATTTCAACAGAAATTGATGCAGCCGACTCATCACTTTTTGACATAAGATTCATACCAAGGGATGAACTTGTTGATAGGGTAGCCACAAAACAGATAACAGTAATTAGTATTGTAATAAGCTTATATTTTAATGCCCTAACTAAAAGCCATTTGTAGGCACGGTCAAGACTGTTAAGCAGTTTAAGCATAAAGTTGCTGATGTATGTAAAAGGTGTCTTTTTCCCCTTTTTTCTATCATTGCGACGCATAATAAGTGCTGCTGCCATAGGTACTGCAGTAAGTGCAGTTACAATAGATGCCGCAAGTGCAAAACAAATTGTATAACATAAATCATGCAGCATCTGACCCATCATACCGCTTACAAAAAGTAAAGGTGCAAAAACGGCAATATTAGTAAGTGTTGATGCCATAACCGCAAGGCTGACTTCCTTAGCACCTATGTAAGCTGCCTCCTTAGGTGTCATACCTTTGTCGTGACATTTTGATATATTATCAAGCACAACAGTAGAGTTATCAACCAACATACCGATACCTATTACAAGTCCGCCCATCGAAATTGTGTTCATAGTCATACCATTTAGGTACATCATAGCAAAGGTTGCCATAATTGAGGTAGGTATAGAAACACAAATGATAAGTGCTGTTCTGAAATCTCTCAAAAAGAAAAGCAGTATAAAAAATGCTATAATTGCAGCCTCAAAAGCGGTATTAACCACATTATTTATTGATGTTTTAATATAGTCCGATGTACTGGTTAACAATATAAAATCAAGGTCAGGATTATCTTTTTCAAGCTGTGCGATAGTAGCGTTAATATCATCACTTACCGTAACAATATTTGCATCTGACTGTTTGGAAAGCGAATATCTTATACCCGGTGTACCATTAATAAGGAACAGATTTTCGTTTTCTTCCGTAACAAGCTGAACATCTGCAACATCGCTTACATGCACAATATTTCCACCCGATGTACTTATTACCATATCCTTAATGTCGTTAAGAGAATTAAACTCGCCAACTGCCCTTAACTGCATCTCGGTACTACCCTGATACACCGTACCTGCAGGTGTATTGCTGTTTTCCGCAGAAAGTGCCTGTCTTATTGTGCTTATGGAAATACCGTAATTCTCCATTTTGTTTTGATCAAGTGTAATTTCCACAACATCTTTTGCACCTCCCATTATATCAACTGAAGAAATATCCTGTATTTTTTCAAACTCAGAACTGATGTTTTCATCACAGAAGGTGTAAAGATCATTTGTATCATATTTTGTGCTTGTAACACCAACTGCAATGCTTTCAGCATTCATATCCATTTTCATTATACTGGGGTCATCAGCATCGTCAGGCAGTCTGCCTTTAACTCTGTCCAGTTTATCTCTTAAATCCTGGGTAGCAACATCAATATCCGTACCATCAACAAATTCAATCATTACCATTGATGAGCCTGTTGATGAGGTTGATGAAATTGATTCAACACCTGTAAGAGTAGCAACCGTTTCTTCAATCGGTTTTGTTATCAGGTCCTCGATTTCCTCCGGACCAGCTCCGCTGTAACTTGTACTGATTACAGCCATAGGTGCATCCGTTGACGGCATATAAGCAAGCTCTAAAGAATTGTAAGCAAGCATACCAACAAGCAACACGATCATTATACCCATAAGAGTTGTAACTGGTCTGTTAATACAAGTTTTAATCATATCTTAGCCCCCTTACTCACTCTTTTTACCTTCAGGCATTTCGTCCTTTAAAGGCTCGGCTTGTGTTGTCTGACCGGCATCAGCATTACTTTCTGCCTGCTTATTTGTAACATCATTTACGGCATCACCGTCAATAAGATAGGTCTGTCCCTCGGTTACTATTGTCATGCCTTCGCTTAGACCACTTGTAATTTCAACTGTATCACCGTTATCAATACCTATTTTAACAATGTTCTTTTTTGCCACTCCATTTTCAACGCTGAATACATAGCTTTCTCCATCCTTGGTAATAACACTGTCACGAGGTATTACAACTGCATTTTCATTTTCTTCCTTAGTCAGATAAACCTCTGTAAACATACCGCTTTTAAGTGTACCGTCCTCGTTTGCTATATTGATTTTAACTTCGTATGTACCGTCAGAATTTGCATCAGGCGAAACGGATGATATTCTGCCTTCGAAATCTTCATCTGATATAGTAGGCACCTTGATTCGTACGTTGTCACCCTGTTTAATTGAGTTAATAATCTGTTCAGCAACATTTACCTTTACATCAACACTTGCCGTATTAATAATGACAAATGGTATAGTACCTTGTGAAAGGTTGGCACCGGCTG
>CALIRN010000052.1 GCA_938042265.1 uncultured Eubacteriaceae bacterium | reverse complement strand
AATATATAGCTTGCTCCCTCTCATTTCCTTAAGCCGCATTTTACCGTCAGCTGCTCTCTGCTTTGCAATCAGATTGTCAACTATAGTATTGGCAGCACCAATTACAATTTCATTTACAACATATTCCATAGGGCATATTTCGCCTACAGTAATACCTATATAGGTGCATATATCCTTTATGGCCTCATCTGCTCTGGCATTTTTTATCTGCTTGCAAATCTCACTTTTGTTGATATAAAAAGCAAAATCCTTACAGCTGCAGGAGCATAAAGCATTTGCCTCACTGTATGCAGTCACAACTGCCCTTATAAGCTCCTCACCGTTTTCCTTAAGCACAAAAACATCACCTGTATCTACAGGCATAGCACCTATGTATTTTTGCCTGTTGTAGTTTAAAATATTAAAACTCAGACTTGCTCCAAAGCTGCTAAGGCTGTCACTCCAGGAAATATCTCCTGCTATGTCAATTGCCTCCTCATAGCCCGCATTACGCTTGTAATGCAATAAACTCCACGTCATCAAAATCACCTCAAGTAAAGCAAAACTCACTCACCGACATACTTATTTTTACATCAAGCTGCCTGGTTATTACAAAGCTAAGGCTGTCAATGGCAAGTGCTATATTTATAAGCTCCTCAAATCCGTTAAAGGCAATCATTCTAAGGGGTATTCGTCTGTCGGCAACGCTTTCAAGCCATCTGTAGTAATCCATAGCATTGTCGTAGTTAAATACCCTTGCCCACCTGTATTTACCGGCATACTCAGGCACCAAAAATTCAAATGTAAAGCTCTTACGCTTTCCCACACCAATAACGGTCAGCTCCTTGTTGGCTGTTGTAATGGTAGTATTGCCGTAGCTTTTGCTAATCTGCGGCAGCTCCTCAGGAGGTATAGGCAATTTATAAATTTCTGCTCCGTTATTGCAGCTTAAAATTATGTCAACCATACCTTATACCCCCTCAAGTGCATCCATTACCTGTCTCGCAACCTCATTTGCAAGCTCCTTTTTGTCCGTAATATCACCGTTGCCGTTAATTGTAATATTTAGAGTAATATTCTTATTACCCTCTTTTATCATCTGCTCACT
>CALIRN010000051.1 GCA_938042265.1 uncultured Eubacteriaceae bacterium | reverse complement strand
GATAATTTCGGGATTGCATTCTGCCGTATAGTGCAATGTTTGTGCCGACCTCCAGACTTGCAACAAATTTTGCATTCCTGCCCCAGCATATAACGGGTATGTAGTCGGATTTGCCGTATGCCCTATTTACGGCAAGCAGTACATCAGCAATTTCTCTGCCGAAGGGAGTGGTGCGGTAGACGGGGGTCTTGCATATATATCCGTCAAGCATAACACTGTTGGTAGCGTCCTCAGTATCATCAAGCCTTTGTATGTTTTTTACAAATATACTAAGTACCAGATGGGTTTTAATGCCGTCACTGCTGTTGTAGGAGCGTATCTGACCGTTTATGGCAACCATATCGCCATGTGCAAAGCTTTCGTTTACCAAAAGTCTTTCGGATATAATAATGGGCAAAATATCCGTTGCATCGCTGAGTCTTTTATTTTCAATATAAAAGCTGTAAAAGCTTTCGCCGTATACCTGATGACTTAATTCAAAGCTGCTGCAAATTTTTCCGCATAAGGTAATGCTGTTTGTTTGTGATAATGTATTTTCCATGATGATACTCCCTTCGTATATCCTTAATTTTCTAATCTTTATAAGAGAAACGCTGATTAATTCAGGGGCAAAAAACATTTATAGAGCAAAAGTCCGGCGCCGGTTTTTCGCAAATTAATTTTTGCCTGCATTGAATCAGCGTTTCCTAAGATTATAGTATTCGAAGGGAGAGACAATTATGCTGAAAGCTTTTAATATTTTGCCACAAGCGCCGCTTCATCTGTTGAGATAAGGTAAAGATACATTTCCTTAACGGGCTTGGAGGTGCTTAGCTCTATGGCTTTTTTGTAAAATTCAAGCTGAATTTTATATCTGTCACATATTACCTCTTTTGTATTTTCGCTGTCAACTTTATCTGTTTTGTAGTCCACAAGTACAATATAATCATCCTCTTCAAAATAAAGGTCGATAATGCCGTGTACAAGCATTTTGGCTGTTGTTTCATCATACCTGCCCGAGGGGAATACCTCACAGGGTGAAAGCTGCATTACAAAGGGAGCCTCTCTGTGCACCTTATGAGAGCTGCATATTCTCTTTCCTAGGTTGGAGTTCAAGAACTTTATAAACTTAAGAGGATTAACTGAATTATACTCTGCAGAGCTTAAAATACTATGCTCCCTGAGTCGGTCAAGCTGTTGTATTGTCCGAGCTGTCATCAAGTATCAGATGTTCAAATACGGTGTGGTAGGCGGTACCTCTTTGCGCTCCGTACAGTACAGGCTTGTCCGCAGTCAGAAAATCAGGGTCGTCAAATTTAACGGCAGTGTCCTTATCCCTGTTTATGGAAAGCCTCTGTATAATATTCTCTGAACTTGGAGCGTTAAGAAGTGATAAATCACACTCAAGCTGCTTATAGGCTTCAAGCTGATGCTGTCTTTTGATTTCCGAAATTGATATTTTTGAGGGCAGTATTACAGCAGTTCTGTCAAGGTAATCAGCAATAAGCCTGTTGTCAAGCTCCGCTTTTTCCTTTTTGGGAGCTTCTTTAGGGTTAATTTTATCGTAAATATTTCGTATGCGTGATATATCAAGCTCATCAGCTTTAATTTCATCAAGGGATTTTATGTGGATGTTAAGCAGGCTGTCAATATCAATAATATCAATCCCATGTTTTATAAGCTCGTTGTTAAACTTATCCCTGCGGCAATGGGCAAGCATAATCCAGTCAAGGTATGATTTAGCGCCGGAAACGGCATAAAGAGGCAGTCTTAAGCCATCATCGGTATAAGAACCGAACTCCTGCCATCTTTCGGAGGATTTTTCCATATCCTTTACAACACCTACCATTATAAGCTTTTCCTTGGCTCTGGTAAGAGCTACATATAAAAGCCTTAATTCCTCCGTAAGTGAGTCAGCCTTTGCAAGGGCATACATGGCTGTCCTGTAAAGGAAAGGGGTCTTTATTCTGCTGTTTGTATCAAACTGCTTAAAGCCTATGCCCATATCTGCGTTAACAATTACATCAGGCTCTGTACCCATACGCTGTAAATCCTTGTTAAGCTGTGCGAGAAATACAATGGGAAATTCAAGTCCCTTGCTTTTGTGTATGCTCATAATCTGTACGGCGTTATCGTATTCAGACAGGGTAACGCTGTCAAACTGAGGGTTTTCAGCCTCAATATCGCAAAGACCTCTGACAATGCCACTAAAGTCGGTGACTCCGCTGTTAAATATTTCCTCTGCAATATTTGAAAGTATTTTTAGATTTTCAATACGGATACTGCCGTTTCTTATAATAGATGCATAGTTCATATAATCGGTCAGGCGGTAAATGGTATTAAGCACTTCACAGAAGGGCTTTGTAAGATTAAGCACACGTAGCTTTTCGGAAAGAGATATAAATTTTTCCAGCTTTTTTCGCAGATTGTCACTGCTGTCTGCTGAATTTATATATTGCAGCATATTGTCGTATATTGTACCTTTTTTATTAATGAGCCTTATTACTGCAAGCTCTGCACAGCTTAAATTAAAAATAGGGCTGTGAAGTATGGTTATAAGCTCCTTGTCACGGTATGGATTGTCAAGCACCTTTAAAAGTGCCATGATAGTTTTTATTTCAAGCTCATCAAAAAGTGAATAGCGCGAATTTGAAACGGTGGGTATACCGTATCGGCTTAATATTCCTGCATAGGTATGACCTGCTTTGTTGGAGGAGCGCATAAGTATTGTAATGTCCGAAAGCCTGCAGGGTCTGTAGCTGTTAAGCTTACGGTCAAAAACATAAGCAGGATTTGTTTCGTCAATAAGCTGACTTATTCTTTGAGCAATAATATGTGCCTCTATTTCGTTCGTTTCCAACTCTTCAATATCCGCTAATTCCTCGGTAAAATCATCTTCGGACACCGTTTTTTTACAAAGCAGAAGTTCATTGAAGGAACATATATTATTTACTGTGCTTTCATCAGGAGGTGGAAAATCCGCGCCTGCAGCCAGAGCGTCTGCCTTATTGTATTCAATATTGCCAAAATCAGACCGCATCAGTTGGTAAAAAATAAAGTTGACCGTATCCAATACGGATTTTCTTGAACGGTAGTTGGTATTAAGCCGTATACATATATTCCCATGAGATAAATCTTCCTTGTTAAAGCTGTTGTATTTATGTGCAAATATTTCGGGGCAGGCATGACGGAATTTGTATATGCTTTGTTTTATATCACCAACCATAAAAAGATTATTTCTGTTAAAGGTGATTGCATTTAAAATATATTCCTGCAGGGTATTGTTATCCTGATATTCATCAACAATAACCTCGGCAAATCTGTCCCTGAACTCCAATGCCTCAGAGGTAGGAGTTCCGTCGTCATTAAGCAAAATTTTAATACAGTAGTGGTTTATGTCGGAAAAGCTTGCAAGAGATAGCTCATTTTTCTTATCAATATAAAGAAGGTTAAATTCCTTTAAAAGAGAAAACAGTGCACTTATAATTTTGTAGTGACGTGATACAATATTTTTCACCTCATCAGGCTTATAAATAAAAATATCCTTTTGCAGCCTGTCCCAGAAACGCTTTTTAAAGGTATCCTTACATTCCTTAAGTACCTCAAAAACTTCGTCAAGCTCCTTAGGTACATCTCTGCCGCCGCCGCGAAAGGCGGGCAGGCTGCCGCTGAACAGGTTATAAAGGTCTGTATAGTCCATATTATCGGCAATACAGCTTTCAAGAATTTCTCTCATACGTAAAAACGCCTTTTCATAAACCAAAAGCTTACTGTTGCAGGAAATTGAGGTATCCTCCGAATATGCCTCACGTACCTGTGCGATCAAACCAAATGCCTTTGAAATTATGCCTAAGCCCCCGCCATAAAGGTAATGTATATATTTTTTCAGCAGGGCAAGCATTTTGTCATTCATAATTTCTGCATTGCCGTTATCATATACGGAAAGAGCCTCGTCAAGCCATTTATCAGGATAGGGAACAGAGGATAAAAGCCTGTTAATGTTTGTTAAAATTTCACGTAGTTTTTTATCGTTATAGTCCTCGGGGCAGAAATATTCCATAAGCATTAAAAAGTTGCTGTCATTAAGCGCAAATTTTTCCTCAAAAAGCTCATCCATTGCATTGTCTGCGAGCCTGGTCAGCTCCTGACAACTGTCATCTCCCGCAATTCTGTAGCCAGGGTCAATATCCACCTTATAAAAGTACTGTCTTACTACCATATTGCAAAAGGAGTCGATAGTGGTAATATTAGCTCTGTTAAGCAAAGAAAGCTGTTTTTTAATATTAATTATTTCATCTGAGCCGGTGCTGCCGGCAAGCAGCAGCTCGTCTCTTTTTGCTTTAAGCTTATCGGCAATACGTTCACGCATTTCCGAGGCAGCGTTTTTTGTAAAGGTCATAATAAGCAGGTCATCGATATTGATATTGTTTTGTGCATTGCATACCAGTTCAATCACACGCTCTGCAAGCACTGCGGTTTTACCAGATCCTGCACCTGCGGAAACGAGTATGTTTTTTATATTTCCGCCTCTTTTGTAAATGGCGAGCAGCTGCTCGTTATTATATTTCATATACATTACCCCTTAACCGATGATTTGTCATAATTCAAGGATATTTGTACTCCGCTTACGCTGTGTACTTATAACCAACCAACACAAAGGCATTAATCAATACCCATGGTGTTGACATTCGTCAGAGCTTGTACTCCTGTCGGATGTATGAGTAGGTACCCACCGCTTCAGGAGCGGGTACTTACCCTGTTGATTAAATTATATAGTTTCAAAAAAAAAGTGTCAACATTTATTACAAAAAACAAAAGGTTTGCTTTAAGTGTTGAAAAAAATGTGTAATATGTTATAATTATAATGTATGGTTATAAGTTTTTTTATTTAACCGTTAATTTTATAGTAAGGGGATATAAAATGAAAAGAATGAAGGCTGAACAAAAAAGACGATTTGCGGCAGTTGTGGCAATTATACTTATAGTTGCCATGATTTTGTCCGCAGCGCTGCCTATTTTCTGGGCAAGTGCAAATGCAGCACAGACAAACTCAGATTATACCATCGAGGCCGATATTGGCTTCGGTGGCTATGCAAAAATAGGCAGCAGTATTCCCGTGACGGTTACTGTAACAAATAATTCCGATAAAAATTTTAAGGGCGAGGTGTCCTTGTTTGCTTTATGTGGTAGCAAGAGTTATTCTGATACTGCAAAATATAATCAGTTGGCAAAGGCTGTAGAGATTGCGGCAGGCGGTAGCAGAACCGTCAGCTTTACCGTACCTGTAAGATATATACAAAAAGAGCTTACGGTACAGCTTATTAAGGGCAAAAATGTGGCGGCGGAGGCAGACTTTCCGCTTAGTGTAGGCTCTGATGATGATTGCTGGGTAGGTATTTTGTCTGATAACCCTGACAGCCTTACATATCTTAAGCCAAATTATCAGTCTGCCGTAAACGGACAGATTGTTGACCTTACGGCGGTTGTGGGCAGC
>CALIRN010000050.1 GCA_938042265.1 uncultured Eubacteriaceae bacterium | reverse complement strand
CCAATTTCAGACATTGCTTTTTTCAATGCCAATTCTTCCATTTGATGATGTACCTACTCCAATCCATCAAATACATGCAGGTAAGGTGAATCAGAAACCCAATTATCTTCAATATTAATTTGAATGATACAGGAAACAAATTGGGGACTAACATATTTAATCACCTCCTGAAAACATTCATAGCCGATGTACTCAACTAACAGGTTTGCAATAATCATATCCGACCTTGGCAGTATATCAGCTCTTTCAATAAGATTTACATTCAAACATTCAAGAGTTCCTTTTAAATACGGGTATCTGCGAATTACTTCCTCTAAGTAAGCTGAATTAACATCTACACCATATACTTTTTTAAATTTATCTTTCCTTATATGCTCAAGACCATTTCCACCTGCAATACCCAATATCATTATGTTTGAAACAGGGTAAGCATAAAATTGACCTTTCATCATTTCATTCATTGTCTGCAGCTGCATAACTGAAGCAAGTCTCATATGTTTTTCATAATACTCTAAGGGAATTTCCTCCCACGGATTGGACATATTGAATACCTCCTTACATTGCAATTGTAAGTTTAATTTATCATTAATTTATAATAAAAATCCGTAAGCGCAAAATAAGCGGACTTACGGATCTTTTTAATTATATGGGATATACACCATTATTTGCATCAGCAAGGTTTGGGTCAATACCAAACCTCTGAGCCTGTCTGAATTTAAAGTAGTCCAGAGCCTGCTGTGGGAAAAGAGCGTAGCTTAATACGTCCTCCTCCTTCTCCTTATAATCCTTCATTTCCTCCTCAATTTTCTTAAGCTGAGGCTCAAGCAAATCGGCAGGACGGCAGGTAATAGGCTCCTCATCACCTATAATCTTCTTTCTGATTTCCTCCGAGATAGGCACAGGGGTTTTACCGTACATACCTCTTACAATATCCTTAGTTTCCTTAGGTACCATTTTATAGCGCTCACCCATAAGCACATTAAGCACAGCCTGTGTACCCACAATCTGGCTTGAAGGCGTTACAAGAGGAGGGAAACCAAGGTCTGCGCGTACACGGGGGATTTCCTTAAGCACCTCGTCATATTTGTCCTCTGCATTTGCATTTTTAAGCTGACTTACAAGGTTTGAGAGCATACCGCCCGGTACCTGGTATAAAAGCGTTGCAATATCAACAGCAAGCATTTTAGGGCTTAAAAGACCGCTTTCTAAAGCTGCCTCTCTGACAGGCTTAAAGTAGTCTGAAATTTCCTTAAGCTGTGCGTCATCAAGCCCCGTATCAAACTCGGTACCCTTAAGAGCCGCAACCATAACCTCTGTTGCAGGCTGAGCCGTACCCATACTGAGAGGCGACATATCCGTATCAATAATGTCCGCACCTGCCTCAATAGCCTTCATATAGGTCATGGCAGCAACACCACTGGTATAATGGCTGTGTATTTCAACAGGTACCTTAACGCTTTCCTTAAGGGCTGATACAAGCTCATAAGCAGGCTGAGGAAGAAGCAGCCCTGCCATATCCTTAACACAGATGGAATCTGCGCCAAGGCTTTCCAAATCCTTGGCAAGCTTTACATAATAATCAAGTGTGTGTACCTCGCTCAAGGTATAGCTTATTGCAAGCTGAGCATGACCGTTTTCCTTTTTACAGGCGTCAACAGCTGTTTTAAGGTTGCGTACATCGTTAAGTGCATCAAAAATTCTTATAATATCAATACCGTTAGCAACTGTACGC
>CALIRN010000049.1 GCA_938042265.1 uncultured Eubacteriaceae bacterium | reverse complement strand
TCAAAATTCGGCAAAAACTTCATTTGCTGATATGGCTCAGCAGGTAGAGCACGTCCTTGGTAAGGACGAGGTCCCGGGTTCGAATCCCGGGTGGCTCACTGAAAACCGCTAAAATAGCGGTTTTTTTATTTGTGTTTTTATAAATTTAAAGGGCACCATAATAAGGAGCCTTATAAGACCATATAATAAATGCTGTGGTAAAAACCTAAACATTTATTTTAAATAAAAAAGAGGATAAATTCACAAAAACACTTTATAATAAAGGCGACCAAACCATATTAAGGGAGTGTTGAAAGGGTCTAAGTTAATTATATCAATAAATAAGGGTTCTTGTTAATAATTAGGCGTTCTCAATTATTGACAAAGAACCTTTTTTGCTCCATAAACTTATAATAATTAGCATAGATAATATATATTTCAGTAGTAATAAAATCAGTATGCTCTAATATAAAGCTTATAAATATCACCTTTATAATTTAATATCTAACATAAAACGACATAAAAAAATATAAATTTTGACAATAATAATTTAATTTGATATAATAAATGATAAAATTAATAATTAGAATTAAGGTGTTGACTAAAAAATAAGGTGAAATATTGACAAATAAGGTAAATTATTAAGCTAATAGAATTCAGGAGATAATAATAATGGATTATACATCAATATATATAAATATGTTTATTATACTAATACAAGCTTTTAAAGCGTTATTACCATATTTTTTAATAGTAATAGCAATAATATTGATAAAAAGAAAGCAGCAGAAAAAGAAAACAGCATTAAAGGAATATAAACAAAAGCAGCCAATAAATTTAGATTATGAGCAATCAGACTATTATAAAGAAACCCACACAAGCTATGAAGATATGATAATCGATAAGGGAAAGGCAGGGGAGTATGCAGCCTACAGGAATATTTGCAATATCAGTGGATACAAGAAATTTCTTTTTAATGTATATGTAGAGGATTCTAAAAATTCAGCCAAGAAAACAGAAATTGATTTATTGTTAATACACGAAACCGGTTTATATGTAATTGAGTGTAAAAATTTTAAGGGTTGGATATATGGCGATGAAACTTCGGAAAAGTGGTGCCAAGTATTTAAGAATGGTAAAAAATTTTTCTTTTACAATCCAATAAAACAGAATTATAAGCATATACAGTATTTACGCCATATTGTAGGAACTGACAAAGAAATTACATCAATAATTACCTTTGGTGATGATGCAACATTAAAGAAAATTACAAACACTAACGATAATTTAAAGATTATCAACAACAGGGAGTTAAAAAGAACGTTGGAGAATAAAATTAGATATATGGAAACAAGACTACAGCCGGAGCAGGTTGATGAGCTATATAATAAATTAAAGGCTAAACAGTGGTAATGTATTACGGATATTTGCAGGCAACTGCTTTATTAAAAATTTTTGTAATACAAATCAAGTCTATTGTGTTATAATAAAAAAGCAAAGGGTGTAACAGCAGTTACCCCCAAGAACTGAAAATTGGAGAATAACCGCTTATAGGTGCGAGCTATGGGCGGTTATTTTTTATGATGATAAGTAAAAGTAACAAAATCTTTAAGTACAGAATTATATCTGCCATAATATCATCCCCTTAGCGAGGTAGGATTATAACCGTTGTTACCAATCACTTTGTCAAGGGTAATTATAACAGAAATGCGGAATTTCTTAAAGGAAAATGAAAAGGATTTGTAAAAGCATGGTATTTTTTGCTTGTATTACAAAATTGCAACTGCGAGCTGATTGGCTTTGCTGCAGTTAATGACTGTAATACATTTTAATTACTACAAGTATTGAGGGGAACTGTAAAGGTTAAGTGGTTCAACAGACTTTTGGTAATCTAAAAAGCAGACCCTTTAAGGGGGGTATTCTATGCTGAACTTATTTGTTGGCTAAGCTGTGGCGGCAGTAAATAGTGATGCCGCTTTTTATTATGTAAAACATACGGTATGGGGAAAGTTTAATTGTTTTGTCAATATATATGTGATATACTTATATCAATATATTGTTAATTGTAAGGATTTAAATTTGTTAAAGGTTATATTATTATGCATTTTACAAAAGCAAAGGGCATTTTATCACAGCGTAACTACATAAATATATATCGAGGCTGTACACATGGCTGTATTTATTGTGATGCAAGAAGTAAATGCTATGATATACAGCATGATTTTCAGGACATAGAGGTAAAGAGCAATGCACCCGAGCTGTTGGAGGAGGCGCTTCGCAGAAAAAGGCAAAAATGCGTAATAGGCACCGGATATATGTCGGACTCATATATGCCCTGCGAGGAAAAGCTGAGGTTTACACGTAAATGTCTGGAAATAATTAATAAATACGGTTTTGGTCTTACCATACAGACAAAATCCGACCTTATATTGAGGGATTTGGATTTATTAAAGGAGATAAATGAAAGATCAACCTGTGTTATACAAATGACGCTTACAGCGGGCAGCAATACCCTGTCGGAGATTATTGAACCGGGGGTATGCAATACAGGCAGACGTTTTCAGGTTTTAAGAACACTTAAGGAAAATAATATTGATACGGTGGTATGGTTTACTCCAATTATCCCTTATATAACCGATAATGAGGAAAATATTGACATATTGCTTGACTATTGCAAAAGGGCAGAGGTAAAAGGAATTATCTGCAATGATATTGGTATGACTTTGCGTGAGGGAAACAGAGAATATTTTTACGTTTGCCTTGAAAAAAGCTTTCCCCATGTGCTGAAAAAATACCTTAGGCAGTATAACAGTACCTATAATTGTGTAAGCAAAAACAGCGAGCTGCTTAAGTCTAAAATCAGCAGCTTCTGTAAGGACAATAGGGTATTGCTTGATGATGCTGCCTATGAATTTACGTATAAATTTGTTGATAAAAGTGCAGGAAGACAGTTGTCATTGTTTTGATAAAACTGAGAGGTGCTTTAATGTACAGCCAAAAAACATATTTGTATCGGATTTGGCTGTAATTCTTTTAAACAGCAGTCATACTGCACGGACAATAAACGGTATGGTTGAAAATGGAATGATTTTTACATACGCAACTGAAAGGTCAACCTATACTGCCTGTCCGAAAACTGTCAAAATTAAGGTACGCTTACCTGTTATTATTTATAACGGAGCCTTTATTGTAAATATAAATACAGGCGAAATTATCCATTCAAATTTTTTTGATAAAGAGCAGATTGAAGAAATTAGAGAGGTTTAAACAAATATAAAATTTATCTTATATATAATGGCGAGGTGTTTTATTTTACCTGTATTGATGATGAGAAAAAGTTTAGAGTTGTAAGGGAGAAATTAAAGGACAGGTATCACTGTATATTTTCAAGGGATATTTACAGTGGAGATTTTTGGTTTGTAATATTGCCTGCAAATGTAACAAAGTTAAATGCTGTTTTAAAGCTGAAGGAAATTTTAAGCTGTGAGAAGGTGGTCAGCTTTGGTAATCAGGTTAATGATATTGAGATGTTTAGGATTTCCGATTAATGCTATGAGGTGTCAAATGGCGTTGATGAACTTAAAAATACGGCAACTGGGATAATTGACAGTAATAATGACGATGTAGTTGCTTTTGTCATACTTGAAGTAAAGTTGCATTTTTTGACGGATTATTAAGATTGATTTTTAAAAATTGCAAATTCAGCTGTTTATTTCGGTTTTTTTGTTATTATATTGACAATCAAGGTAAAAAGGTGTATCATATTCCTATTGAAAAAGTAGGTAATCGTGTATGAAAGGCGGTATGTTTATGACAGGTAATATAACAAGGCAGGAAGCGTGGGAGCTTCTTAATGAATACAACAGGGATCATTTTCACCTTAAGCACGCCGTAACCGTAGAGGGTGTAATGCGCTACTTTGCGGAAAAGCTGGGATATGGTGATGATGCGGATTTTTGGGGTATAGTAGGTCTTTTGCATGATTTGGATTTTGAACAGTATCCGCAGCAGCACTGCATAAAGTCTCAGGAAATAATGAGGGAACGGGGGATAGACGAGAGTATTATTCATGCAACTGCAAGCCATGGCTATGAACTGACTGTTGATATCAAGCCCGAACATGAAATGGAAAAGGTGCTTTATGCAGTTGATGAGCTTACAGGCTTAATAGGTGCGGTTGCAATTATGCGCCCTTCAAAGAGTGTATCCGACTTAGAGCTTAAATCCGTTAAAAAGAAATACAAGAACGCTAATTTTGCGGCAGGCTGCTCAAGGGAGGTTATACAGCGTGGTGCAGAAATGCTTGGCTGGGAGATGGATAAGCTGATAAGCGAAACTATACTTGCAATGAGAAGCTGTGAGGAAGCCTATGAAAATATCTGACCTTATAAGCAGGCTGATGGAAAATCAAAACCTTACGGACAGTGAGCTGTGCTTTGTTCTGAAAACGGACAGCCGTGACAGTGAGCTTAGAGAGTGTGCCGACCTTGTTAGACGCAGGAATTACGGTGATGAAGTATATATAAGAGGCTTAATCGAATTTACCAATTACTGTAAAAACAACTGCTATTATTGCGGTATACGCAGGGATAACCAAAATGTTAACCGTTACAGGCTTAAAAAAGAGGAAATACTGGAATGCTGCAGGGAGGGCTATGCTCTCGGTTTTCGTACTTTTGTTTTGCAGGGCGGTGAAGATGTGTACTATACAGATGGGCTGATTTGTGATATAGTATATTCCATAAAGGAAAAATATGACGATTGTGCGATTACTTTGTCTATAGGCGAAAAATCAAGGGAAAGCTATAAGGCTTATTTTGATGCAGGCGCCGACAGGTATCTGTTAAGGCATGAAACCGCAGATAAGGAGCATTACGCCGTACTGCACCCACAAAGCATGAGCCTTAAAAAAAGAAAGGAATGTCTGTTTAACCTTAAGGAGATAGGTTATCAGGTAGGCTCGGGCTTTATGGTAGGCTCTCCTTATCAGACAAAGGAAAATCTGATTGCAGATTTACGTTTTTTGCAGCAGCTTAAGCCGGATATGATAGGCATAGGTCCATATATAATGCATAAGGAAACACCCTTCAGAGATTATCAAAGCGGTTCACTGGAGCTTACACTGAGACTTTTATCAATACTGAGATTAATGTTTCCTTACGCCCTGATACCGGCCACTACGGCACTTGGTACAATCCACCCTCAGGGACGTGAAATGGGGCTTAAGTCGGGTGCAAATGTGGTTATGCCAAATCTTTCTCCTGTCAGCGTAAGAAAGCTCTATGAGCTTTATGAAAATAAAATCTGTACGGGAGAGGAGGCTGCACAGTGCAGAGGCTGTCTTGAAAAACGGGTTAAAGATACAGGTTACAGAATAGTAACGGCAAAAGGTGACGTAAAAAGGAGATAAAATAATGACTATACTGGAATTACAGCAGAAGATATTAAAACTTAAAAAGGAAAAGGATATTTGTATACTGGCACATAGCTATCAGACAAGGGAAATTGTGGAAATTGCTGATTTTACGGGTGACTCCTATCAGCTCAGCGTAATGGCACAGAAAGCGTCTCAAAAGACGGTAATAATGTGCGGCGTGCGCTTTATGGCAGAAACGGTTAAAATGCTTTCACCTGACAAAACCGTATATATTGCTAACGGTGAGGCAGGCTGTCCTATGGCGGAGCAGATGGACAGAGATATGATTGCCGCAGTTAAGGAGCAGTATCCAGATTATACTGTTGTGGCATATATTAACACAACGGCAGCCCTTAAAACAATCTGCGATGTCTGTGTTACATCTTCATCTGCGGTAAAGATTGTTAAAAAGCTTGAAAATAGGAACATTCTTTTTATACCGGACTGCAATTTGGGTGACTATGTGTCAAAGCAGGTGCCAGAAAAAAATTTCAGGCTGTTACAGGGAGGATGTCCAATTCATGCAAGAGTATCGGCAAAGGAGGCGGACATGGCTAAGAAGCTTCATCCCAATGCAAAGTTGCTTGTCCATCCCGAATGTACTCCGGATGTGCTTGAAAGGGCTGATTTTATAGGTTCAACCTCCGCTATTATGAATTTTGCAAAGGAGTCGGAGGAAAATGAGTTTATTATCGGTACTGAGATAAGCATTGCACAACATCTGGCCTACGAATGTCCTGATAAGAAATTTTATATGCTTTCAAAAAATCTTATATGTCCTAATATGAAGGCTACAACACTTGTTGATGTATATAAGACTATACTGGGTAAGGGCGGTATGGAAATGATTATGGACAGTGATACAATAGCCAAAGCAAGAAAATGTATTGACAGAATGATTGAACTGGGTTAATAATTGTTGCTTTCTCAAAATACATAATAAGTGTAATTACTAAATTTGCCTGTAGTGGGCGTTTATGTGAAATCGTGAAGAAGCCTTATGGCAAAGGTCTCTTCTGTTATAATAAAAACGCTGAAGTATGCAGTGTCAGCGGAGTAGGAGTATCCATGGCTTTAAATAATATTGCATAAAGTACATAAAAGCATAAAACTGATTTATATTTGACAGATAAAGCAAAATATTATAAACTACTGTTGATACTTCTTATTTGCAGTATTTAAGAAAAACTGCGCGAAATGTGTATTTTTTGATATAATTGGGGATCTTTTTGGTCATATTGTATATTAAATCTTTGACGATATGCTTCAATCTTTGACAAAATAAACAGGGAAAACAAAAAACTGTTTTGCCGGTATTGGAGAAGGCAGCTTATGAATAATAACATAAACATAATAACAAACAAAACCCAAACACAGGTTAAGCGTCTTAAATGGAATATTCTTATAGCGTTTGTGGGTATTATGGCGGCAGTAATAATATTTTTAGCCGTTGTTATTGCACAGAGGTCAGGAGATACCATGCTGAAAAA